>DAITPE010000507.1:0-4408 GCA_036833775.1 Pyrinomonadaceae bacterium
CACAAGGACGGTTTTCGGCAGGGAAAATGGTAATTCTGCATTCTAAATTCTAGCTTCTAAATTATTGTCCGTGAAAATTGACCGTCGTTTTCAGCCGCGCTGAGATATTATTCAAAGTTTGTAAAAGTGAATTCGTTTTTTGGCGGATTTGTTTGCGGTCGGCGCAAAAAAAATGTGGAATTCCACAGTAAATATTGAGGCAAAACACTTGGATTTGTAATACAATGAGGCGCGATAATCGAAAACGGAGAGCAAAAAAAATATGCGTTTAGAAAAAATCGTTCTGTGTGCGGCGGCTTTGCTGACCGCGTTCGGTGCAAGTATCGGAATCGTTGCGGTCGTTCAAAAAACGGCTTCGTTTTTTGCACCGTTCGAGCCTGAGATTTCGAGTATCGGACGCGTTAATGTCGAAAACTTTCAATCGCTTGCGACGGAAAGCAAAACGCCCGAAAAGGCTGAGGAAATATATGTCAAAAGGGAATTCGACAAGACGGGCGAAGACGGTTATTACTACATTATCGGCACATCTGATATTGATGACCAACCGAAAGGCTTTAAGGATTTTGACTTTTTTGAACTTAATAAAACCGGATACGACAAAAAAACAGATAAATTTTTCCCCATCAAGCCCAACGGTAGTATTTACACGGCAAATGATAGTTTCAACTTGCCGCGATTAAAGATTTCCGGCGAAAAAATCTCCTTCACGAGCATAAAAAGACGCGGAATATCATACCAATTTGAAGGAAACTTTACGGACGAAACGATCCCGGCTAAAAATTCGATCGGCAAAGAATATTTGGAAACGATCGCGCTCAAAGGAAAGCTGACCAAATACAAAAACGGCGTGAAAATAGCCGAAGCTTATGTAAACTTCGGCTATACGGTTGGGTGTTGATGCTGAAACACGGACGAAGTAATTGTGTATTTTCAAATCACGCAATTACTTCGTCCGTGTTTATGTAACATTTTATCAGTAACCGACCGCCACGCCGTCGCTGCGGGAATCGATCGCGCCGAGGCGAACGCCTTTTGCGTCGATCTCGATGCCGGTCGCGGTGGCGATGTAACCCGGAGCGGCGAATTTATGTCCCATACTTTCGAGAATGCGCTGTGTGTCGGGCGACATTCCGTAGGGTTCGGGGCGAATCTCGTCGGGAAACCATTGATGATGAATGCGCGGCGCGTCCATCGCCCATTGAATGTTCATATCGTGGTCGATCATATTGATGACCGTCTGCAAAACCGCCGTGATGATGCGCGGACCGCCGCGTGCGCCGACCGCAAACCATGGCGTTCCGTCTTTCCGCATCACGATCGTCGGCGTCATCGAAGAAAGCGGACGTTTGCCGCCTTCGACCTTGTTGCGTTCGCCTTGAATAAGCCCGAACATATTCGGTTTTCCCGGACGCGCCGCAAAATCGTCCATTTCATCGTTCAACAAAACGCCCGTTCCTTTCGCCGTCACCGCCGAGCCGTAGAGGTCATTGATGGTATAGGTGTTCGAAACCATATTGCCGTCCGCATCGACGACCGTGTAATGCGTCGTTTCGGTCGGTTCCGCACCGATCACTTCGCCGTGTCCGATGTCTTTGCTCGAAGAAGCCTTTTTGAGGTCGATGGATTTACTGCGATTCATCAAATAATCATTGTCGAGCAAACCTTTGACGGGAACGTTCGCAAAATCGGGATCGCCCATAAATTCGGCGCGGTCGGCAAATGCGCGGCGCATCGCTTCGGTCAAAACGTGATATTTTTCCGCCGAATTATACGTCATTTTCTTGATGTCGTAAGGTTCGAGCATTTTCAAAACTTGGAGCATCACGAGTCCGCCCGAAGACGGCGGCGGCATCGTGATAACTTCGTGTCCGCGATAATTTCCGCGCAAGGGAACGCGCTCTTTCGGCTTGTAATTCTTCAAATCTTCGAGCGTAATTAAACCGTTGTGCGCCTTCATATCGTCAGCGATAAGCTGCGCTGTCTTGCCCGTGTAAAAGCCGTTCGCACCGTTTTGCTCGATTCGCAAAAGCGTCTGGGCAAGGTCGGGCTGTTTGAACGTGTCGCCTTCTTCAAAGTATTTGCCGCCGTTCAAAAAGATTCGTTTGCTGTCTTCGTATTTTTCGAGATTCTTTTTATAAGCTTTGAAAAGCTCGGCAAGTCGATAGGAAAGAACGTAGCCGTCCTGCGCGAGTTTACGTGCTGGCGCGACGAGTTCAGCCCATTTAATTTTTCCCGAACCGTATTTCTTAAAAGCGTAATCGAAACCCGCCGTCGTTCCCGGAACGCCCGAAGCGCGGTAACCGACCGTCGAACCGCCTTCGCCGGAAATGACGTTGCCGTCTTTGTCGAGAAAAATATCACGATTCGCCGCTTTCGGAGCCATTTCGCGGTAATCGATCGAAGTCGTGCGACCGTCTTTGAAACGGATCAGCATAAAACCGCCGCCGCCCAAGTTTCCGGCTTCGGGATAAACGACCGCGAGCGCAAGTCCGACCGCAATCGCCGCATCGACCGCATTCCCGCCGCGCTTCATAATATCCGCGCCGATCTTCGAAGCGAGTTCGTGCTGTGCCGCAACCATTGCGTGCTTTCCGCGAACGGGTTCAGCCCAAGCCGCAAAAATTTTATTATTTGCGGGAATAAAAGACTGGGAAAAGGAGATTAAGACAAATAGAACGAAAAGTTTTTTCAAAAGATTCTTTGACATATTGCAACTTTAGGAAAAAATATTGTGTAAGACAAGCGAAAATTGTTATCATAGATTGTCCGCACCCGCGCTTAGGACGATCAAACAATCTAATAAAATCTACAAAAAATCTGTAATTTTTACGTTTTTTCAAACACTTACCGATAAGAAGAAAAATATTTGATCCGGTTCGTTTCGGCACAAGTTGAAAAAATGCCGAAGAAAACGAATCTGATTCTGAAATGTCACTGTGTTTAGCAATTTAATAATTGAAATAAAATCTTGGCAAAATGGTCTGAAATGTAGTAAATTTGGAACATCAACAAATTTACCCGATTTTTCAATCCGATTTCACCCACGATAAGTGATGAGGAGTTCTATTGTATGAAGAAAGTTTTAACTGTATTTATCGCGTCGCTTTTTGCATTTTCCCTGAGCATTCCGGCTATCGCTCAAAAAACGGGAAGAACCAGCCGTGTCGAAAAGATCGAAAAAACAGCCATCGAATTCGGCGATTTGCAGGCTTATTCCGACGGGAAAGGCGTTTTAGTGAATTGGCACACCAATTCCGAGTCTAAAACCATCGGCTTTTATGTCTATCGTGTTCAAAACGGAGAAACGAAAGTAGTTTCCGAATCGCTCATCGCGGGTTCGTATCTGAAAACCGGAACCGACGCCGTAACAAAAAGCGATTATGAATTTTTCGATCCGACCGGCGACGCGAATTCGGTATATTACGTTCAAAGCGTTGACGTAAACGGAAGAATGCAAAATTCGCAGGTTTTTTCGACGCAGCGGATTGCCGATCTGAAATCGGTCAACGGAAATTCAGCCGCATATTATATCGACAGAACGAGCAAAAATACCGCGATCATCGAAAACAAAAATCTGAACTTGCCCGCCGATCTAAAAGCGGAACAGGGCGCAAACACTTCTTTGGCTGACTTGAATACACACAGATTCGTGGTTTCGCAGCCGGGTGTGAAAATCTCCGTTAATCAGGAAGGCGTTTACCGCGTGTCGCGCACCGACCTCCAAAATGCAGGATTTAACGTGAACAGCGATTCAACGACGTGGAAACTTTATCTGCAAGGTGTCGAACAAGCGATCAATATCGGCGCAAATGATTCCTATATCGAATTTTACGGCAAAGGCGAAGACGTTCCCGAAAGCGATAAATTGGTTTATTACTTGATTTCGGGCGGAAATGCCGGAAAAAGAATGGGCACCGTCGTTTTGAGTCCGTTGAGCAATGTTCTCGGCACGAATTACAATCAAACTTTTGTCAAAAAAGACCGGACGGAATATGCCGGAAGTTTATTAAATGGCGATACCGAAAACTTTTTCGGAACAACGGTCGGCACCGTTTTGACGACGACGGTTAATTTTAATCTCGATGCTGTTGATTTCAGCAGTCCGAAATGCACATTCGAGGTTCATCTGCAAGGTCTGACAACGACGGCGCATAATGTCAATATAACCTTAAACGGAAATACGCTCGACCCGCTCTCAGGCGCAGGTCCGTTTATGATGCATGGAGTTTTTCGAATTTCAACCCAATATCTGCGCGAAGGCTTAAATACTTTGGAAATGAAATCAACGGTCGGAATTACCTTGATCGAATCGATCAAGGCTAATTATAACCGTCTTTATGTCGCGCAGAACAACCAACTTTCTTTTTATACGAATCAATATAAAAAGACGGCTTTAAACGGATTTACG
>DAITPE010000508.1:0-4384 GCA_036833775.1 Pyrinomonadaceae bacterium
GAACTTTGCTGACTTTCGGAGAAAACATTAAGTAAATCCAAACAAATCCGAATCATCAATAAACGCAAACGGCAACGCCGGAATTGTGCGGGCGGAGCTTTGTTTAAAGCTCGGATTTAAGAATGATTTTATGAAAAACTTATTGCAGAAATTTGTAACTTACGGGCTTTATCATTTTTTGCTGACCGTTCATATCGTGAAATGTTCGTTGGCGATTTATTATGAATGGGATTTCAAAACCGTTTCGATGTTTATCAGCGCACCGCAATTTATTTTGCTTTTCGCGGTCGAATTTTTATTTCCCGCAAAACAAGAGTGGAAAATGACTTGGAAATCATTTTTTCGCGATCTTAAATTCGGTGCTTCGGGAATTTTGACGCTTTATATTTCCCGAATCGGAATCGGTTATTTAATGATCTTTCTGAGCGAAAACAATGAAGGCATTCTCAAAGGTCTTCCGTTCGTTTTAGGTTTCATAATCACGCTTTTGGCGTATGAATCTTTTCTTTATTGGTATCATCGTTTAAGCCACGAAATGGGCGGAAAAGTCGGCGGATTTTTGTGGCGCGTTCATTCGATTCATCATTTACCCGACAAAGTTTATTTGCTGATGCACACCGTTTTTCATCCGCTCAATGCGATTGTCGTTTCGCTGATTTTACAAGGAGTTTTGGTTGCGGCAGGCGTCGATGCCAAAAGTATGTATCTGCTAAATACTTTCGTCGGTTTGCAGGGACTTTTTTCGCATTTCAACGTCGATATTCGGGCAGGTTTTTTAAATTTTATCTTTGTCGGAACGGAACTCCATCGTTTTCATCACAGCGCAAATATGAGCGAAGCGAAAAATTACGGGCAAATCGTATCGATTTGGGATTTGGTTTTCGGCACTTTTTATTACAAACCGGGTATTTTACCCGAAAGATTGGGTGTTGCCGAACCTTCTGAATATCCAAATTCAAACGAATATTGGAAAGGATTTTTGCTGCCGTTTCGAGCCGCAAAATAAAAAAATCGGGAATTTGAAAAAAAGTTTGCAAGAAAAATTTTCGTGCTCCGTTCAGATGAACATAAGGCAATTTGCCGAAAACATTTGAACGGAGATTTTTTTATGGCTAAATTCGATAACCCGCTGAATAATTTGAAAGTTGCGAGTCCTTGTTCGCAGGATTGGGAAGGAATGTTGGGCGATAACCGCAAGCGTTATTGCGGCGAATGTAAATTGAATGTTTACAATCTTTCGGGAATGACCAAGACGGAAGCCGAAAATTTGTTGATGAATTCTGAAGGGCGGCTTTGCGTGAGATTTTTTCAACGCGCGGATGGAACCATTTTGACGCAGGATTGTCCGGTCGGTTGGGCGAAAGTTAAAGAACGGACAAAAGTTTTTGTGACTGCCGCTTTTTCATTGGTTTTGAGTCTTTTCAGCGGGTTGTTATTCGTTTCGGCTTTTTCGAGATCGAAAGAGATTGGTAAAAAATTTCCGTTGCCAATTCCGTTTACAACGCCTTCGCCTGAACCTTTAATGGGCGCGATTGCCGCGCCGACACCAACTCCGAAAGCAACGCCGACGGCAACTCCGAAGCCGCGCGAAGTAAAAGGCGAAGTTGCTTACCCCGAAGATTATAAAATGGGCAAGATCGTTGTCAGAAATCAATAAAGACAATTCCCCCGAATGTCTTTATTGCGAAAAGAAAAGCGTCAAGATTTTATTTCTTGACGCTTTTTGGTTTTGAAAAATTAACCTTTTAGTTTTTCACAAAATAACCTTGTCTTGCACGAACCTTAAAGTTTTGCGGATTGTTCAAACCGACTTCGAGTTTTACATATCTGCCGTTTTGAAAGTTTTCTTCCGAATAATACTGAACGAGATATTGCGCCTGTAATTCGTTTGCCAATTGACGAAAAATCTTTGTTAAAGTTTCTTGATTTTTCCGTGTGTTGACCGAATTTTGCATCGTATCTTGCAAATCAATGGGCTGAAATTTCGGCAAAAACGCCGTTCCGCCGGTTTCGTCTGCAAATTTTTGCATATTCGATTGACCGAACACGCTCATTTTATTTAATTGATACGAACTTCCCGCCGGATTTATTGAATAAAAAACCGTGTCGGCATTTTGAACCGTTTTCAAAACTCTCGATTGTTCTTTGAGATTTGCCGTATTTCTAGTTTCAACCGTAAATTGATACAAACTTTTTTGATCTAAAGTATTAACTTTTTCACCGAGCTTTCTATAACCGTCTTGAATCGCTTTAGCAATTCTCACGCTGTTAGTATCTTCGCCATCGGAAATTACGACGATTACTTTTCGTCTGCCTTGCGGAGCATTTTTCTGTAAATATTCTGCGGCTTCGGCAACCGAATCGTAAAAAGCCGTAAATTCTTTGGTCGGCTGAATCGTGCTGACAATCGCCGCCGCTTTTTCCGCCGTGTCACGTCCTTGCAGTAAAATCGGTTTCGCGCCGACCGTGTAAATTGTTGCACGATCGTCGGGACGCATAACATCTTTCAAAAACTGTGCGGCTGTTTCCTGTTGAAAACGAAACATCGGGCTTGTCGTTGCCGAAATATCGAAAAGCAAAGCGATTTCGAGCGGAACTTTTTCAGCATCCGAAACATTTTCAATCTGTTGATTTTGGTTTTCTTCGCGAACGCGAAAATCTTTTGCCGTTAGCCCTAAAACGGGTTGTCCGGCAGCATTCGTAACCGAAACGGGAACGACGACCAGACGTGAATCTACTTTAATTACGTCGTTATCTTCTTGAATCGTCGGTGTCGGTGTTGCGGTTTGTGCTGAAGCGGAAAGAGCAAAGGTGAAAATCAGCGTAAAAATAAAGACGACTTTTGATGATTTTAGGTATTCAATCATTTTCGACTTTCTCCTCAGACACATTAAAAAATGGTCAAAATTAAAGGGCAAAAGGTAAAAGTTTTTCAACTTTCACCCGTTTGCCCTTGATTGATATAAAAAACTACTGTTGGTCGTTCGATGAAACGTCGGTCGGCTCGGCTGTTTTGCGAATTTCGACATTCTGATTCATACCGCGGCTAACCATAACTTTGACTTCGACACGACGGTTTTGTTCACGTCCTTCACGCGTTGTATTGTCGGCAACTGCTTGAAGTTCGCCAAATCCGTATGACGTTCCGATTCTGCGGAGCGGCACATTGTGTGTTTCAACCAAATAATCGATGACGGCTTGCGCTCTGCGTTGGCTCAAAGCTTTGTTCGCTTTTGCACTGCCTTCCGCCGAAGCAAAACCTGTAATTTCAATCACATAACCTTTCATCGTCATTGCCGTTGTCGCAACTTCGTCGAGTTGTGCTTTGGCATCAGGCGAAAGAACTGCGCTGTTTACTTTGAAATTAACGGTTGCCGTGTTTTGAACGACATAATCATCTAAAGCCGAAATACGTGTATTTGTCGCGTTCACGCCTTCGATAGCGGCATCAGCCGTGTCTTGGGCTGCTTTCGCACCACCGCGAGCGGCATTTGAAATCGCCATCAATTCGTCAATCTGACCGGAAATGCGTTGTGCATTCTGTTCAGCTTGATTTAATCTTTCTTCTGCCGGTGCAACGCGGCTGTCAATCGATTGTGCGACACGGAAATCATCTTTACCGAAACGAACTTTGTCCGCCGAAAGCATTCCCGCATTATCGCCGCGACCTTCTACTTCAAGATTCAAACCGCGCACGATTTGGGATGATGCTACACGATCTCCGCCGCCGAAAAATCCGCCTTTTGTTTTGATGCTTGTATTCGAAGCGATCGAAACTTTGGTGTCAACGCCGACTGCATCACGGACAACGAATCCGGTATCGTCTTTTGCAACAACAACGCCTTTGATCTTATATTTCTGTCCCGCATTCAATGTACGAACTTGCGTATCCTGTGCGAAAAGACTGACGGCTCCAAACATCAAAGCCATAAACAAAACTGAAATTCTTCTTACCATAACTATTAACTCCTGGTTTAATTAAATTTAGATTTTTCAATTAACACTACTATTTAATTAACACTACTCGATGTATGACGTTGACCAGACGTTTCGGGTTGTCGGGAAATTAAATTTTTACAAAATTTAAAAACTCATAATGACTTGATGTTTCCCAAACCTCGATTCATACGCTCGAAATTCTGCCAACTAATTTTCAACGATTTCGTTGTAATCAATTAGCGTGCCATTTCAGTTAAATACTGAAAAAGGCTAAACATAAGCAATTCGGGGAAGAATTGTGTCGGAGAGATTTTAGCGGGCTATTGTTTTTTTTGCGGACAGCATTTTTATCAAAAACTGTCCGCAATCAATTCACCAAAAATGATTTTACAGATTAAATTGAGTATTTTCAAGATATTCTTTCATAAATGACAAGAATTTTTCG
>DAITPE010000509.1:0-4375 GCA_036833775.1 Pyrinomonadaceae bacterium
CGTGATTTGTAAAACATAGTCTTTGCCGCGAGACAATTTTTGAATCGGAATCGAATATTCCGAATTTACGCTTTTAACGCGAACAACTGTTCTAAACTCGGGTAATTCCGCTACAAATATTTCATATTCATCGGCTTTTTCGGTTGCCGTGAATTTGAGCCGAAGTTGGTCTTTCAAAGTTCTAAACCCGATTTGAATCGCCGTTTTTTCTTCTTCAGAAGTTTCATTTTTTGTTAAAGATCGGCTTTGATCGCTTTCAAGCGAACTCACATTTACGACCAATTTATCTTGTTTCGTTTTGAAAATTGCAGAATCTTTCTTTGGCTTTGAACTTTCGCGGTTTGCGGCTTTCTTCACAACCAAATCTTGCTTGCCGATATTATTTGCAGTTTCGATCGTGTCTGGTTCTTTCTGAACAATTGGCGGATTGAGGATTTTATCGTTTGTTATAATCGGCTGATTTTCGGCTATTTCATTCGATTTCTCAGCAGATTTTAAACTAACAAAAATCACCGAACCGAAAATAAGGAACACCAATCCCGCAAAACCAGCCTGCAAAAGCCGATTAGTGAGAAGTGTTCCTGCCGAAAAAAAATCCATCGATCTCAACTTTCGCCAGCGTTCTTTAAATTTGTCTTTGAATAATCGAGTTTTTTCTTCTTCGCTTGCGCCATCCAAAGGTTCAAAAAATGATTGATAAAGTGCTGCCAATTCTTGATTTTGACGCAGTTTGAAACGGCATTCGGCGCAAGTTTCAAGGTGGAAATCAACGTCAAGCAGTTCGTGCGGCGGAAGAGTTGCCTGCCTGTATTTTAAGATTTCGATGTGATTTAGGTGTTTTCTCATCTGATAATTTTTATTTTTGCTGCTTTAATAAAAAAGACGCGAACGAATGGCGGATGTTACTATCTCAGCCGAAAAAGTTTGAAATTATTTCCGTTTTTTTTGCATTCTGCGCTGTAAACACTCATTGGCTGATTTTCGCCAATTAATGACTTGCCGTTGTGTTGCGCCGAACAATTCGCCGATTTTCTGATCGGGCAAAGGTAATTCAGCCCAAATTTCGGCTAATTTTTCGGGTTTTAAACCAACTGCCGAAGCGATCTCACGAATTGTGGCGATTTGAAAAACGGGAAGCCATTTCAATGTCGAATCTTCGTTTTGGTCTGCAATTTTTAAAAGCCACGAAGCGCATTGATGAGTCGGAAGCAAGCAAAGTTCTGCCCATATTTGGCGAAGCTGGATGATTCTTTCTTCTTCATTTTCAATGTTTACGGCAAATTCAGGAAGAATCTGTGCATTTTCGGAATCATAACTTTCAAATTCCTGCCATTCATTGTTTTTGATCTCGCCTTTCGGTAGCTGAATATCGCGCGATTGTGTTGTTTCCGAGGAACGAAATTCGTTGCGGAAATAATCGTGAAGCAAATTGTGCGTGAGTCGCGCGACGTAATTTCGGAAATCGTAAATCGGTTCGTGTGAAGGAGTTTGTTGTAGAAAACGAAGATGTGCAAGTATTTTTAAACGAACTTCCTGCTTCAAATCTTCGCGCAGATTTTCTCTTTCCAAATAACTCAAACCGTATAAATTTCGCGTTCGGAAAATAACGATTTTACTGCAAATCGGATCGGCGTGTTCTTCAAAAAGCTTCAATAAAACGGCTTGCGCGGTTTCGCTGTTTTCAGATTGCAGAAAAGGAATCAGCAACGGATCATTCGTTTTATGAATTTTCGAATTGTAATTTTCGATCTGCAGCATTCCTTAAAAATTCCTTAAAAATCATTTCCCAAAACGGAAAAACCAGCCCAGTAAAACGGATGCGGATTTTTTTTCTGAATTGCCAAAGCCGCCAAACGCAAGGCTTCCGACACTCTCAAAGGTTTATTTTCAGCCAAACTTTTCCGCCAAATGCGGTGAAATTCGGTCATTAATTCTTTTGTATTTTTATCGCGCACTTTCCAAAAACTCGTCACAAGCGTCGGCGCACCGGCTTTTTCCAACGCCCAAGCCAATCCGATAATTCCTTCGCCGTCAAGCAGTTTGCCGCGCCCGGTTTCGCATCCGGCAAGCACGACAAGCTCGGCTTTCAGTTTTAAATTTTGAATTTCGTTCGCTTCCAATCTGCCGTTTTCGGAAAAATCGTTGGTCGTGAGCTGTAAATAAGAAGACATCGGACTTTGATTATCCAAAAAACCGTGTGTCGCAAAATGCACGATGTCATAATCGGAAATCACCGATTTGATTTTCTCTTCGGTTGCCGAATTTCCCGTAAAAATTTGCGTTTGCGGCGATTTGTAAAGCGGGCTGATCTCTTTAACGCTTTCTTCGGCAAAAGGAAGCTGTTCGGAAATCGGAGCAGACGGATTCGCAATTGCCAAGAGCGATGTTTTTTGAATTTCGTGCGATTTCGACGGTGAATGTAAAAGCGCGGTCAGCGAACGCGAATAAGTTATCGAAAATTGTTCCCATAAAAACTTGGACGGATTCGTTTTCAAGGCTTGAAACGGCAAACCCCAAATTACACTGTCGGGAACAATTACGAGTTTTTTCTTATTCAAAAGTTTGTCGCCGACCGGACGGATCAAAAGATCGTAAAGCTCGGCAGATTGATCGGCAAAATCGTAATTTTCAGCCGCTAATTTGTTTCTCAGATTCGTGATCGAATTTTCTAATTGACTGCGGCTGACCGCGATTTTGCGAACGGTTAATTGCGGCAAAATCATTTTTGCGGATTTAGTTATCACAAAAATATACGTCGAATCTTCGGCGACAACATATTCAAGTAAAACGGTTTCGCTGTCTTTTATTAATGCGTCGGCATTTTTCAGTGAAAACTTTCCGTAATTTTCGACGTTTTGATTGATTCCTTTGACGGCTTTGAGCAAAGTTTTCGCTTTGGAAAGTTCGGCAAATTCGAGAGCTTTTTCGTTTTCGCTGCGGTCTGCGAGCAAACCGATCAATTCTCGGTAAGGCTCGACTTTATCTTGAAAAAAACTTTCCAAACCGTCGGGATTTTGATCTTTTTTCAGCCAATCTTCTATAAAATCAACGGATTTTTCAAATTCGATTTGGGCAAGCGAAGATTTATTTTGTTTTTTTAAGATTTTTCCCAAAACATATTCTCCAAACCAAATCGGTTCGGGGCTTTCGGCTTCCTTCGCCGTTTTAACAGCATTTTCGGTCAACTCAATTGCCGAATTAAAATCCTGCAATTTATAAAAACTGTAGCCTTGATTAAGCAGAATTTTAGCTTGCTCGGCTGTGCTCAAATCCCTGCCTTCTTTCAAACTTTGACGGAAAAATGAAATTGATTCTTGAAATTGTCCGCGTTTAAAAGCGGTCAAACCGATGCCGTTCAAAGCGCGACCGATGTCAGCCGAATTATTGGCTTCACGCGCCAGTAAAAGTCCGGTTTGAAATCTTTTTTCGGCTTCCGAATATTTACCGATCTCGATCAAAACCGCCGCAATATTCAGCATCAATCCGACATCTTGAAAACCGAGTTTTTCGCTTTCGAGGTAGGAATTCAAGGCTTTTTCGTATTCGCCGAGATAAAAATATGTGTTGCCGAGATTTTTCAGCGTGATGGCAAGGCGCGTTTTGTTTCCGCCCGAGCGAAGCATTTCGAGCCGTTTTTCTTGTGCGTTTCTCGATTCAAAATATTGCCCGAGCGCGTTTGCCGCGTTTCCGATTCCGCTCAAAGCGCGAATCATTCCGGTTTGAAAACCCGCTTTTTGCGCGGTTTGATAAGCTTTTTTATAAGTTTCCAAAGCTTCGGCGGATTTTCCCGATTCCAAATAATCGTGACCGCAAAAGATCATCGAACTGACGCTTGCCGCCGCATCATCGAATTTTTGCGCGGTTTTATCGGCAAGTTTGAAAATGTCGAGTGATTTTTCAAATTCTCTTTTTTCGTAAAGTTCATAAGCGAGCCAATTGAGCGAGCTGATCGAATTTTCATCTTTCAAATTATAAAATTCATTTTCAGAAAAACTTGCTTCAACATTTTTCTTGGTATTTTCAAAACTTTCCAACGAAGTTTCGTGCCAAATTTTCCAGTTGTTGCCGTCTTTCAACAAACCGATGTGTCTTTTTTCGGTGTTCGGAGAAATTTCGATCTCAGCAACGGCAAAAGTTTTATCCCAGCCTTTTTCGATTTTGATTGAAATTACATTCAGCGGTTCGGACTTTAGATTCCATTTGTTGAAATCCTGTTCGCGTTTGATAAAAATCGGCGAATTGTCGTGCCAGAGTTTTTTCCATTCGGCGGAATTCTTGTTTTCGTAATTTGTGTAAAATTGTTTGAGAGTCTTTGCGATTTCCGAAGAATCCTTTTCGTCAAATGCTTTTGAAACATTAAAAAAAACACAAATCA
>DAITPE010000510.1:0-4349 GCA_036833775.1 Pyrinomonadaceae bacterium
GTCAACGGGATTAAAAAGCATAAATTTTACACGTTCGTTTTGTCAGTTTTTGCTGTTGCGGCGTTGAGTTTGATTCTTTATTTTACGATTTTTTACCCGAAATCTTCTGTCGAACCGATTCGTTCGATCGCTGTTTTGCCGTTTGTAAATGACAGCAATGATGCGGACAGCGAATATTTGTCTGACGGTTTGAGCGAAAGTTTGATCAATAAATTATCGCGTTTGCCGCAATTGAAAATTGCGTCGCGCAGTTCGTCCTTTCAATATAAAAGCAAAACTTCCGACACGCAGGAAATCGCCCGCGCATTGAATGTCGAAGCAATTGTCAACGGTCGCATCGTCAAACGCGGCGACGATCTGCAAATCTCCGTTGAACTCATAAACGCTGCCGACAACACGCAGATTTGGGGCGAAACTTATAATCGTAAAATTGCCGACGCGCAGAAAATTCAGGAAGATATTGCACAGAAAGTTTTGCAGAAAATAAGCTTTAACCCGTCAGAAACAGAAACGAAAAATTTTAATTCTCCGATTACGAATAATGCTCAAGCGTATCAACTTTATCTGAATGGTGTTTTTTTCCGCCGCAAAAACGGTATTGAAAATGTAAAAAAAGCGATCGAATATCAAAATCAGGCGATTTCGCTTGATCCGAATTTCGCGCTCGCTTACGCCGAACTCGGTTATAATTATTATATTTTTGTCGGCAGCGGCGCGGTCGATTCAAAAACCGGATTGCCGCCGGCGCGTCAGGCAATCGAAAAAGCTTTGACTTTGAACGATTCGCTTGCCGAAGCGCACGATATAAATTCACGTTTAAAAACGGCGGAATTTGATTGGAATGGCGCGGAAACCGAAATCCGCCGCGCAGTCGAATTAAATCCGAATCTTGCTTCAGCGCACACTTTTTATTCAGAACTTTTGAGTGAAACGAAACGATTCGACGAAGCTTTAACAGAAATAAGAAAAGCCCGCGAACTCGATCCGCTACGCATCAATTTGGTAAATTACGAAGGCGAAATTTTATTTCGCGCACGACGTTTTGACGAAGCTTTGGAACTTTTTGAAAACGGCAATCCCGAAGCCGTCAACGAAACTTTTGCACTAATCATTCGCGCTCGAATTTATGCCGCAAAAAAACGTTATCCCGAAGCAATTTCAATGCTGAAAAGGTCTTTGGAAAAAGACGAAACGACCAAAGGTTTGATTCATTTGGGAAGAATTTACGCGCTTAACGGCGAGCGGCAGCAAGCACTTGACGTGCTGAAACGTCTGCAAGAACTCGATCAATTGAAAAAAGAACCAGACAAATACGTTTCGCCCGCCGAATTTGCGATTTTCTTTTCTGCGCTCGGCAAACGCAGTCAGGCTTTAGATTTATTAGAACGCGCCTTAACCGAAAACGATTTAATATTGCCGTTTATAAATGTTGAATACGAATATGACGATTTGCGGAACGATTCGCGTTTTACCAATCTGCTCAAAAATCTCAATTTCAATTTGAATTGATTATCATTTTAATAGATTCAAGATAAATTTCACTGTCGATAAATCACTCGAATATTTAATCTCCGGTCGATATTGTTTATGAAAACATAATAAACTAAAATGGTTTTCCAAAGTTTGTTTGTAGAAAATCAATATGTTTCTGAAAGAAATCGAACTAACCAATTTTAAATGTCACGAGAGTTTGTATCTAAACTTCGATACGGTTGAAAGCGGCGGCAAATTCCGCAAGACGACTTTTCTGCTGGGTGAGAACGGAACCGGAAAAAGTGCATTATTAAAGGCGATTGCACTAATCACCGCCGGCAGTACCGCGCTCGGTGATCTTCTCGGAGTTTCGGATGATTGGATCAAAAACGGTCACGATTTCTGTGAGATCAAGGCGGTGATCAAGCCTTTGAGAGGCGAAGAACACGAACTGAAACTGAGGATCGAACGAAATGCGAGCTTGAGCGCGATCATTTCAAAAAATTTGGAAAGCCTCGAATGGATCGACCGCGCGATCGCGCATACGGATCGTAATTATTTCGTTGCAGGTTACGGTGCGTCTCGGCGTTTGAACAAGGACTCGCAGTTTTTTTCAAATGATAAAAGATCGTCTTCCGCCCGTTCGCAAAATATTCAATCTCTTTTTAATACCGATTCATCGCTAATTTCGCTCAGCAGTTGGGCGATCGAACTCGATTACACGAACAGCAACGAAGGATTGGCAACCGTCAAGAAAGCGTTGGATGCTTTTTTAGTCGATAACGTCAAATTCAAAACGATCGACAAACAGCGCAAACAATTGATTTTTTCAACGCCCGACGGCGAAATCCCGCTCGAACAATTAAGCGACGGTTATCAGAATGTAGCAGCTTGGGTCGGCGATCTGATGTACCGGATCAACGATAACTTCCATAATTTCAACGAACCATTGAAGGCGCGCGGATTATTGCTGATCGACGAGATCGATCTTCACCTGCACCCGAAATGGCAGCGTCAGCTTTATAATTTTCTGAAGAACAAACTGCCGAATTTTCAGGTAATTGCAACGACGCATTCACCTTTAACGGTTCAGCAGGCGGATGAAAATGAACTTTACGCACTCAGAAGAAGCGGCAAAAAGGTCGAATTGATTCCTTTTCGCGGTGCGCCGAATAAAATGCTGCTGCATCAGATTTTGATGTCGCCGGTCTTCGGACTCGAAACGGACGAATCGCTCGAAGTCGAACGTGCGAAAACGAAGATCAGATCGATCTCGCTCAAACCGGAACATTCGGATGCCGATAAAACCGCGCTGAGAAGCTTGACCGGATTTATTGAAGAAACGCCGATGAATTTGCGCTCGAACGGTTTGCTGACGGGCGAAGATGTCGAATTGTTAAATACGATAAATCGAGAACTGAAAGCCAAAAAATAATCTTTTGAATATCTATTTCCGTTATGATCAAGCTGATTCGTACCAGAACCCATCCGCCGATCCATCCCAATTTTTGCGGGGCAAAACGGATCGAGATCAATCTCAAACTGCTCAAGCAAAAACGCGACGGCGAGCTCGAAAAAAAAGGCGAGAAAAAATGGAACAGCGCGATCTGGAAGGAATCGAAGCTGCAGCTTCTGATCGAGTCCAAAAACAAATGTGCTTATTGCGAAACGCCGACGCGCGTTGTCGCTTACGGCGATGTCGAACATTTTCGCCCGAAGAGTTTTTACTGGTGGCTCGTCTATTCGTATGAGAATTATCTGCCTTCGTGCGGTGCCTGCAATCAGGAATATAAAAAGGATTTTTTCGATCTCGACGATACCACAAAAAAGCTGAAAGGACCGCAGATACTTTCGACCATGACCGATGCCGAACTCGAAGAACTCGCGGCGTTGCTCACGGTCGATCCGGTCGATGAACACGCGGGCGCGGCACTTGCCGATTTTATTAAAGAAACGGGCGACGAAACGGCACTTTTGATCAATCCGTATTTTGAAGATCCGGCGCAAATTTTGGCGTATCGTCCGATTCTGGAAACTCGCGAGGTGGTGGTGGTTGCCGCCAAACCCGCCTACGAAAAAAGAATTCGCGCCTGCGAAAAACTGTTCGGGATCAACCGCAAGGAGCTGCTCGACCTCAGATTCGAGAAATATGCGACCTATATGACCTTTCGGCATTCGCTCGAAGATGCGGGAATTTCGGCGGCGACGCGCAACTCGATCAGAAACCGCATCGACGCTCTCAAAGCCGACGATTCCGCCTACGCCGGAATGCTTCGTTATTTCGAAGATAAACCTCTCTCCGCACTGCCTTGGAATTTCGATATTTAATACTTTTGAACGAATTAATTTCAGATTTTCTATTTTCAATTCATTCAGTCTCGAAACTGACATCGTAAATGTCGTTATGCCGAAACTGACGGCTAACGCGACGGAAAAAAGTAAAGCGGTGGGAAGCTGCGAGATCGTCGTCACCGGCAGTTTTTGGCTATTCTCCGCGTTAAAAACGGCAAATTTCGCGTTGCGGCTGAGAGATTCTTTAAAGAATCTTATAGATTCTACGTTGCGGCTGACAGATTCTGCGTGGAATCTATAAGATTCCACGTTGCGGCTGACAGATTCTGCTTGGAATCTCATAGATTCTGCGTTGCGGCTGACAGATTCAACGTAGAATCTGCCAGATTCTACGTTGCGGCTCACAGATTCTGCGTGGAATCTATGAGATTCTGTCGTGAATCTGAGAGATTCCACGTTGCGGCTGGCAGATTCTAGACAGAATCTGCCAGATTCCGTGTTGCAAACCAAGTCTGCAACATTGCAGACTTGGTTTGCAGAGTTGCAGACGTGGTTTGCAGAGTTGCAGACGTGGTTTGCAGAGT
>DAITPE010000511.1:0-4341 GCA_036833775.1 Pyrinomonadaceae bacterium
GGACGGGAACGATCACTTACCGCAAAACGCTCGTTGACGAGTTTTCGAGCGACGAAAAGCTTTTCGGTCGTTTGAGCGAAAAAGAGCGCATCAAACACAACAACACCAGAAACTATATCTACGAAGGCAGAATGATCGTCAGTGATCTTGCCGGAAACGGACGCGCACAAACCCGCACGAAGATTGATTTCAAAGACAACGAATTTCACAAAATCGTCCAGACCGAATTTACCAATTGCCACAGTTGGGAACCCGAAAGACTTATCACCGCCGAAAGTACCGATCGTAAATTGACCGTCGGAACGGGCGATGGCGAAGCTGAATCTTATTCTTTATCGGTCAACGGCGATAAATTTTCGCTCGGTTTCACGTTTCCCGAATTTACGGGCAAATACACGCACACCACGAATTCGACCTACAAAAACCTTTGCCCTGACAGTCCGCGCAGACTCGACGCTTCATCAAACGACGATGTAGTTCGCGTCGAACGCGGCGGCGCATCGATCGAAGGCGATGTCGATCCGCGCAATCCCGACGTTTTAGAGGGAAGCAAAACTTGGTTCGACACGGTTGCCGGAAAGAAAAGCTTTGTTTACACCGTCACTTGGAAGCTGCGCCGCAAAGCCGTTCCGCTGATGATTACCGACATCAGATTTTACGAACCGCTTTACCCGAGTCCGAACGATTGGCACGAAATTAACGATAAAGACCGCGCCGTTGACGGCAATCAAGTGAAGATCGTTGCGACCGTCGCCAATTTCGGCGCGACCGACAAATCGGCGACCGTCAATTTCAAGGAATTAAAAGAAAACGTCGATCTGCCCGACGGCGCAGTCACCGCGACGATTCCCGCCAACGGTCAAAAAGATGTCGAAATGATTTGGGACACGAGCGGCTACGCTTGGAAACAATCCGGCGCAGATGTCGTTCCCGAAATGAACCGCCGGATCGAAGTAAAAATTCCCGACGATTCGATGCAGAAGGATTTGACCGTCATTCCGAAACCCGTCGTTTTCGTGCCGAGTTTTTGGCAGATGCCCGATTCTTACGACAAATTCCGCGATTATTTCAAAGCCGTCAACGATAAATGGGGCTTTTGGTTCGCGCAGACGAATCCGCGCAACATTTCGACCGACAACGCCGAGATTCTCGACAAAAACATCCGCGACATTCAAAAACGCGAAAATGCTTGGCATGTTGACGTGATTTCGCTGATGAATGGCGGACTTACGGCACGCGTTTACGTCAACAGTCAGATGCCAACGCTTTTCGACGGCAGACCTGCCGCGACGCATCTCGTGATGATCGGCGTGCCGAACAACGGAACGCCGTGTGCCGTCGGCGCATACGGTTTGTCCTTTAAGATGAACACTTTCAACTGGGATGCCGTCGCCGAACTTTCGCCCGATTCGATGAAGCGTTTCAATCTTCTCGTCAACAATACGAACGGCACGAAGTTCGCCGCGCTGGCGATTCACATCCGCAATTCGACGTGTCAGGAAGACGAAACTCCGGGCGACGGAATGACGCCGCTCAAGTCCGCGATCTGGCGCACAAAAGTCCATCACATTAACGATCTGCAAGTTTCGACCGTCAATATTTTGGGCGAATTGCCGAATTTCAAAGTCATCTACAAATGGCTCGCCGTTTCGCCGAAAGGCGACCACAATCCCGATCCGTCAACGCTCGCGGGCAATTCCGGCGAACAAAATTTCGGCACGTCTTTCCAAAACGCCGCGTTCGCACAAGACGACGAAACCGACCCGAAACCCGAATTCAAAACCGTCGCGCCGATCAAAGCGAAAAGCACCACGGAAATCGAAATTCCGCTCACGAACAGCGGCTCAGAGTTTTCGATCATCCTTTTCACCTCGCCCGAAGTTTCCGCGACGCTTCTCGACGACAAAGGCGCAGTCGTTGGCACAAACCTCGCCGACAGCCCCGAAGCGCACGAAATCTTCCGCACGATCACGGTCAAAAAAACTTTCCAAAAAGGCAAATGGAAGCTCCGCTTAGAAAACCGCGCCAACACCGAAACCGAAGCCGGAATGACCGCCTTCATCGATTACAACCAAAAAGTAAAAGCCCAAACCAACCCGCCCGTCGCCGAATAATCTAGGCAGAAGCCCGCGCGTCAGCAAGGACGGAAATTAAAAAGATGAGACGTCACAGAGCTAAAATTCTGCGCCGTCTCATTTTTGTTTCAAAATAAAATTTTTCCGCCCGAAAGAAAATTCTTGACTTTAAAAATAAAATTGATTTATCTTCATATCACCGTTTCTAATTAAACCAATTTTTTGAGGTGAACCCATTATGCCTGATGAAAACGGAAACGCGACTCCCGTTTCCCCAACCGCGCGAAAGCGCAGCGAACGAACCGAAGCCAAGTTTTACGAGGACGTTGAAAAAATAATCGCCGAAGCCGAAAGTGCAGGCACAAACTATCAGCCGCCGAATGCGAACGCCGCCGTCGAAAGATTAAAAGAGAAACGCAACGCTTCTTTGGCAAGCCGCGCAAACATACAGGCGAAAAATGCGGCGGAAGAAACGATGCGCAACGACCGCGAAAATCTTTTCAAACCGCTCGAAAAAGATTTGACGAGCCTTATCGCTTACGCCAGATCAGCCGGAAAAAAGCCGAACGAAATCGCCGCGCTCGAATCTATTTCGCGCAAGATCAAAGGCATCCGCGCCGAAGCGATCGAAGAAAATGACGGCAACCGCCACATTTCCGTTTCAAACCGCGCCTACGTCAGCCGCACCGACAATTACGCGCAGTTCATCGAACAATACGAAGCCTTAAACATTCCCGCGACCGACGATTTTTACAAAGTGTCAACGCACCGCACCAAACTCGCCGCCTACCAAGCGGCAAACAACGCCGTCATCACTGCGGAAGCGCAAGCCAACGCCGCGCAAACCGAATACGACCAAATAACCTATCTCGCCGAAGACAGCCTGATAAACGGCTGCATCTCGGCAAAAGAATATCTAAGATCGAAATTCAAAGACACACATTACAAAAACATCGCCAAAACACGCTTCGAAATCCCGTCGCGTTTGCGTAAGAAAAAAAACTGACAAATGAAGGGCTAAATAAGAATCCGACATCTGTCTATAAACTGTTTGATAAATCACTGAAAAAGTCCGTTTATAAATTCTTATTACTAGTTGAACGAAATCAATACAAAATTCAGCGGTTCACACTGTTGCCTAGGCGTTAAGTGAAGGAGAAGCACAATGAAAAAAAATAACTTTATGAAGAATCTAAATAAACTAACTCTGCTTATGTTGGCGGGTTTTACATTGGCATTTAATTTAAATGCCCAGATACTTGAAAAACTCGAAAAAAAAATCAGGGATACAACCAGGGTAGTCACGAGTGCCGGAGCTTTGGTAAATTCGGTGAAGAGAACAACTCAGGAGTTCGATAAATCAGTTGCTGTTGATACCAGCAAGTCACCACCGCCTACCGTTGCACAAAATCAACTTACAAAACCTAAATTCAAAAAAGGCGCATTTACAAATTTTGAGTGGGAGCCGGTGACATTTTTTGATGGGCAATTATTTCCGTCAATGATTATAAGTATGGCTGATTATAAAGGAGATATTCAAACTCCTACCATGCACGCGCTCAAGAGCAGTGCACTGGGCTTTAGATTTAACAGTAAACAATCATACATTCCGATCAAATGGGAAATTGAATCTACAGACAAAACTTATTTCGACAAGATCGGTGGAGATTATATTTTTCAACAAGCTGGACAGGAAAGGTATTTTATGCCCGATATTCCGTGGAATATGGCGGCACTCGCAAAACAAACTTCGAGCACTCCATTAAATGTTATTTTTCGATTAATTGACGATGAAGGAAATAAGGTTGAAAGGTCCGTGCCATTATTTCTAAGAAGCGTTAATGACTGTATCTACCAATACAAGGATTTGAAATTAGATTTTCTTTTTGCGGCATATATTCAGGAACAGCATCCTGAGGTTGATAAGATATTAAGAAAGGCATTAGATACAAAGATAGTTTCTGCGATTACCGGTTATCAGCGTGATGATCTAAATACTATTAAACAAGTAGCCGCAGTATGGAGAGTGTTGCACGACAGAGGTTTTCAATATAGCAATATTACGACCACATCGACACGGAATACTCAAGACATCAGAAGTCAGCAAGTCAGGACTTTTGAAAATGCGATAAAAACAAATCAGGCTAACTGTGTTGATGGAACGGTTGTGCTGGCTTCCATATTGAGGTCTATGGGAATCTCGACTGTAATGGTGCTGACCAGTGACCATGCTTTTCTGGGATTTTATACAAGTAATAAAAGAGAT
>DAITPE010000512.1:0-4339 GCA_036833775.1 Pyrinomonadaceae bacterium
ATCAGAAGGAAAATGTGGATTCATTTCATAAGCACCTTGATAATGCTTTTTAATAATTTCAAGAACAAAATTTATAGGGTCAATTTTTTCACTTCTTTCTTCATCAGTTAAAGGTAAAGCATTACGTAATTTTTCAGGCTTCAAGGTTTTATAAAATCTTACACATAAAACGAATGCTTTTCTAAAAGACTCGCAATTACTAATGCTAATCCCACGAGGTATAGTTTCACGAAGTTGAACTTTACCAGCTAACCAACTTGAGCCACTTGCCCAAGCATTGTCATTAGCTTTTTCGTATGCTTGTGATGAAGCATCTAAACAACAACCTGCCATTGTATATTTACCTGCCGCCATAGGTAATGGGGGAATTGCATCTTCAATGTTAATTATGCTTCTATCCGCATTTTCAAAAGCAGTTGCGGCACTTCTTAAAGCAGTGCCAGCAAAAAAGAATTGTTGCGATTTTGTATAACAGTATGCAGCGCGACCATATAACTCTCCAAGTATTTGGCGGTCAACTTCTGAATTATGGTATGCGATACCCGCAGCCGCGTCATAAGTAACAGTAGCATCTTTGTATTGATTGGCACATTCAAAACACGCCGCAGCTTTAGCAAATACAACAACTGCATCCAAAGATTTAACACTTCTCTTTTTTAACTTATTTGCAATTTCAAAAAAACTCTCACCTGCTAAAATCCATTTTTCTTCTGATTGCAATAACTCTGCCATATCTAATTCGTTTTGAACTGTCTCATCTTTAACGAGCAATTTTTTGTTACAAATTCTATGGCGCATAGTAACTATTTTATTGGCTTTTGAACGGTAAGTTAATAGATATATGCTACTAGAGCAATAAAAACACCAACTACAGCTTATATTCCTTCATTCTCGTGTATGAACTTTTGAAGTATTAGTTTCAACTTAAAAATTTTGGCTATCAGCAATTTAACTTTTAGATTTCTCTCTATTTTCTTTTGATGGTCTGCCAGCCTTACCATACGTTTTGACGGATTCCAATAAATCTTCTTCGATTGCATAATCGCGTCTTAACTTGTGGGCTTTTAGCTTTCCTTCATTGATTAACTGCCTAACTCGCCTTTCACTTACACCTAATTTTTCGGCAGCTTCACTTGTCGTCAAAAGTTTCATATCAGCTAAGTATAAATTAAATAGAAAACTACCGCAACAGGCATATTTTAGCTTGAATAAAACTACCGCACACGGTAGAATATTTATTACAAAGTCAGTTATTTCAATTACACGGAGATAAAGTTAATGTTTATACTTAAAGCGAAAACACAATTGGAAAAAGCAATCGAAAAAGCAAAGCAAATTCGTCCGCGTGTCGAGTTTGATAGTTTTGGTCGTTATAGAGTATCTGGTAGTAAAGGTGGCTACTATACGGTAATTTGTAAGCGTTCTGAAAATAATTACAAAACTGTTGAATGCACTTGTAAAGGTGCAGAAAAAGGACTTGTTTGTTATCACGCGGCTGCGGCTCTCTCACTTCATATCGGATTAGCACGACAACGGCAACCAGCATAAAAAGCGAGAGATTATTTAAGCGGTCAACTTGATAATCTCTCTAATCCGAAAGTAATCTTATAAAACAAACGGATGCGATTATTATGTCGCATCCTACTAAAAATTCAAATTTAGGAAATCTTTGAAAAGTAATCGAAAAAGTAGTTGAAAAAGGGTATGGGCAATATTCAATAAAACGGAAAAGCTTTAAGGATTTGTCCCAACCAATTTCAAACCGCAAGTTTCGTCCAAACCGAACATCAGATTCATATTTTGAACGGCTTGCCCAGCCGCACCTTTTACTAAATTATCGATCGCCGAAAAAACCGCGATTTGTTTGCCGTTTGAGTGCGCGGCGATGTCGCAGAAATTCGTCGTTTTCACCCAATTTATATCAGGCGAATTTTCGACAACGCGCACGAAAAACGAATCTTTATAAAATAATTGGTAAAGATTTTTCAAATCTTCGTTCGTCAAAATATTCGTCGTTTCGAGATAGCAAGACGCAAAAATGCCGCGCGAAACAGGAAGCGAATGCGTCATAAAAACGAAATCGTTTTCAAAATTTCCGAGCGTTTTCAAATGTTGCGCGATTTCGGGAACGTGTTGATGCGTAAAAGGTTTGTAGGCGTAAAACGAATTCATACGCTGCGGATGATGCGTGTTCGCCGCCGCTTTTGCGCCCGAACCCGACGAACCCGTTTTCGCGTCAACGATGACTTTTCCCGTCAAAAGACCGCTTTTCACGAGCGGCGCAAGCGCGAGCAAAGTCGCCGTCGCAAAACAACCCGGATTTGCAATGTAATTTGCTGATTTTATTTGTTCCCGATTCGTTTCGGTCAAACCGTAAACGAATTTCGCCTGAAGCGCGTCGGCTGTATGTTCGAGCTTATAAAACTGCTTGAAAACATCCTTGTCATCAATCCGAAAATCGCCCGAAAGATCAATGACTTTCACATTTTCGGGCAAACTCGGAATCAAACTCAAAGCCTGCCCGTGCGGAAGCGCGAAAAACGCCGCGTCAACATCGAGCGCAGACAAATCTTCGGGCGATTTTTCAAACTTCAAATCCGTCAAACCGAACAAATTCTTATGAACTTCGCCGACCGATTTTCCCGCGTGTTCATTCGCCGTCACCAAAACGATCTCAGCGTTCGGGTGAAACAGCAAAATCCGCAAAAGTTCGCTTCCGCCGTAACCCGAACCGCCGAAAATCGCAATTTTTATTTTCTCTTTCATTTGAATATTTTTAAGCTACTAAAGCTAATCCTTCTGAAAAATTTGAAGCCAAATAATACTTAATCGGAATTGCCGTTTTTCCCGATTTGTCGATGTATCCGTAAAATCCTTCTTGAGAGCAAACCATGCATAAACCTTCGTGAAAAGTTTCGGCTCGGAAAAAATCGGTTTTCCAGACGATGTTTCCTTTTTTGTCAATAAATAAAAAGGATTGTTCTTTGTCCATTTGCAAAGGAGCATCGATCAAGCTCGCCATATCTTCCGAAAAATCGTTTGACGAGCGAAGAAAATCACCGTCTATATCGAATTTCGGTTCAATTACATAATCGCCTTCGGTATTTATAAAACCCAAATATTCTCTGTGATCTTTCTTGATAGAAACTCTCGCTAAACCATCGGAAAAATTTGCCGCATTTTCGAATTTCGGCTTGATTACAAGCTCGCCGTTTTTATTCATAAAGCCGAACTTACCTATTTTATAATCGAAAATAGCCGTCAACCCTTCGGAAAAATTTTTCGTTCCATTATAGTCAAATCCATATTCGCTCTTATCGAAAGCAAATATTTTTTCGCCGAGCTTATTCACGAAAAATATTTCATCATTTTTTTCGGCTATCGCAACGCCTTCCGAGAAATCGGATAATTTATCAAAATCTCCCTCGAAAATTATCCGCCCGTTTTTGTCTATTGCGCCCCAACTTGTTTTAGATTGTCCGTAAAATCCCTTTTCCTGTATTTTCGCAACTGCTAAATCTTCCGAAAAATTTCTAGCTTCAACGAACGGAGTTTCAATAACCAGTTCACCTGATTTATTTATGAATCCCAGAAAATGGCGGGAATAATTGACGAGCGCGAGTCCTTCGTAAAAATTCCCGATTAAATTCATTTCGGGTAGTTCAAGAACTTTGTCGCCTGCAGTATTTATGAAGAAACTTTTCATTGAATATTTATTAACTACTTTTTTGAAAACTCGATCAAATCCCAAAGATTGCCGTAAAGATCGGCGAAAACGGCGACTGTTCCGTATTCTTCCGTTTTCGGTTCACGGACGAATTTCACGCCTTTTGCTGAATAATCGTTGTAATCGCGCCAAAAATCGTCGGTTTGCAAAAACAGGAAAACGCGTCCGCCGGTTTGATTGCCGATGCGTGAACATTGTTCTTCGCCGACACCTTTTGCCAATAATAATTGGCATTCGGAATCTTTCGGCGCGACTTTGACCCAGCGTCTCGTTTCCGAAAGCGGCGTGTCTTCGATTAGTTCAAAGCCTAAAGTTTCCGTGTAAAAACGAATCGCTTCGTCGTAATCCGCGACGACCAAAGCGATATGTGCGATCGATTGTTTCATAAATTAACCTCTGAAAATTGTTTCTATACTTAAAATTCGCTCAAAAAACATATGATTTGGTATGTTTACATACGATATGACGCGTTGACATACCAAATGGTATGTTTCGCACTCTACAGAGCGTTGACGCACCGTACAGAAGGTTGACGCATTCTACAGAGCGTTGACGCTCTCCACAGAAGGTTTAACATACGATTTGGTATGTTTTCGCACTCCACAGAAGGTT
>DAITPE010000513.1:0-4337 GCA_036833775.1 Pyrinomonadaceae bacterium
GAACCGTTTGAATTTGCGCCGATAAAAGTATTATTCGATTCGGTGGTGTTTGAAATTCCCGCCGAATAACCCAAAAAAGTGTTATTTGCGCCGGAAGAATTCAACCAACCCGCGTTATGTCCGAAAAAGGAATTCTGACCTCCGCTGAAATTTAATAAACCCGAATTTCTTCCGAAAAAAGAATTGCTGTTTCCCGAATCATTTGAAAATCCTGCGCCGTTTCCAAAAAATGAATTATCGATCCCGTTGTTACTTGAACCTGTTGCCGCACCTGCAAAAACATTTCCCGAGCCCGCAATGCTCAAAACGCGCGAATTATTGATGCGAAAATCGTTCGTTGAATTTACGCTGTTTGCCGAAAATGTTCCGCCGATCGAACCATTACCGCTGATATTGAAATTGGCGGATTGCAGATTTGTCGAATTATTGATGAAATTCGCGCTTAAATCGGGAATGTCGGAAGATTGAATCGGCGAGCTTGTCCACGCTGAACCGTTGCTTCTTAAAAAATTTCCAACTGCGCCCGCAGAACTTAAACCCGTTCCTCCGTTTGCGGATGAGAGCGTTCCGTTCGTGATATTTCCCGCATTCAGATTGGTCAAGCCGCTTCCGTTTGCCGATAGATTTCCGGTTATATTCAAATCACCGGGAACGCGAACGGTGTCTAAAACTCTTCCCAAAACGACCGTGTTGCTCGTTCCTACAACCGAACCCGAACCGACCGCTGTCGCAAAATCGAGATTGTCGAAACCTGAATTGAAATTTGCGCCCTGACCGATCAGAGTGTTATTTGAACCTGAAATATTGTTGTTTCCTGTCGTTGCGCCGATAAAGACGTTAAATCTGCCCGTCGTATTATTTTTTCCGGCTTCCTGCCCGAAAAAGGAATTTCCGCTTCCGGTATTTGTCGAAACTCCGGCTTGATAACCGAAAAAAGAATTGTTTCCAACCGTGTTGTTTTTTCCTGCCTGCGAGCCGAAAAAGGCGTTTTTATTGGCGATCGTGTTCGATTGTCCGGCTTGATAACCGAAAAATGCATTGAACGCGCCGACCTGATTATTTTGTCCCGCGCCGTTTCCGAAAAACGAATTAAATGCTCCTTCGTCATTATTTACGCCTGCATCGTCACCGAAAAATGAATTGTTGGTTCCGGTCGAAATAGTGTTTCCGGCATTAAAACCCGCAAACAAATTGCTGTTGATGTTTTTGAAAAAGAAACGTGTTCCGTTGAATTTATAACCATTCACGGAATCGACGGAATTTGCCGAAAAGTTACCGCCGATCGTCCCGTTTCCGCCGACGTTGAAATTCGCTCCGTTCTGTTGATTGGTCGTATTCTGAATGTAATCGTTGCTTCCGGGCAAAGGCGGTCGCGCATCGGAAAGACGCGAATCAGCCGTTTGTACGAAATCATTCGCTAAAACGCCGCCCAATCGTTCGGAATTTCCTGCCGTGACCGCATTTACGGCATTTGCTGCGGTCAACGCCTGAATCGAATATGGCGCACTCGAAACGGTTTGGCGCGGAGTCAAGATCGTAAATGGATTCGGGCTTCCGGTTTGTTTCACGGCGATTTCCAGAAAACGGGCTGTCCCGTCGAAATTTGCCCCGAAATCGAGCCGAACCGTGAAAATTCCGTTTGAAACCGCCACATTTGGAATGTTCAAGGTCGAGCCTACTTGATTTCCGCCTAATTGCGATTCAAATAGTTTGAACTGAAAATCGTAATTTGCATTGGCTGAAAAGCCGTTGTCGTTTAATTTCCCTTGATAAGTGAAAGTTGTCGTTTGACAAAAAACAACGCTGAAATTCAATAAAATAAAAACTGAAATAAAAATTGCAATTGCTGGATTTTTGAACATTTTTTCCTCCGAAAATAAAAAGATTCGTTATTAGCGAAAAGCCGAAGAAGGCGGTGTGCTTCCGACGCCTGATCGCGTGACGACATTTCCGACCTTGGTCATTCCTTTGAAATGCCAGCAACCGATTTCCCAAGTCGTGACAAGCGAATTTCTGTCAACCGACCATTCACACCAAAGAGCCGAATTTGCATATTCCTGCGGAGTTTTGAGCAATTTTCCGCCTGCGCCGTAAACGCCAGCCATATACATTCGGCTGTTGTAAAGCGCAAGCTTGTCGCCGCTTAAAGCGGCACGAAACGGTGCGTATTGCGCTTTTTCATCGGCAATAAATTTGGCGTTGATTTTGGCGATTTCATCGTGGATATAAACGATTTGTTCGCGGGCTTCGGAAACCGTCATCGTCCGATCGAAAACTTCCAATTCTTCGTCATCGGAAAGTCCGTTCGCACGCGCTTCATCAAGTTTTGCGAGCGCATCTTTCCCGTTTTTGTCGGCGACCGAAGCTTGGGTTTTATCGATGGCTTTGTCGGTTAAAGGCTGCAGCCAGATCGAAATATATTGCGCCGCTTCTTCGGCTTGTCCCTTCCAAACACCTGCTCCGGTCATTTTTAGCATTCGTTTGCAAAGTGCGCGAATTTCAGCCAGCGACATTGATGTTTTGGTTTCGTCCGAGCGAAGTTCGATCTTGACGGTCTTCGATTCTGCGGCTCCGGCGGCAATTGCTTTATCAATATCCGCCAAACATTCTTTTGAATAATCGAAAAGGTCTTTGATGTATCTTTCCGAACCGAGCTGATCGGTATCGGTCAATTCTTCGTCGCTTGAGTTATGCGAAAACTGATAAACTGTGTTTGCTGATTTTTCGACATTTCCGAGCAAAATACTCAAAGGCTGGTTTTGCGCCGCAACTTCTCTGGAAAAGAAAAATGTCAATAAAAATAACGATAAAATTCCAATAAATTTAGTTGTCTGTGTCTTCATATTCATATTGAACTTCACAATTTTCACGGTTTACTTCGAGCCAAAAAACCTTCGCACCGCAATGCGGACATTCGAGTGCGATGTCGGTTTCATTCCTTTCCTTTCGCCAAACGATCAATCGTTCGGTCGAACTGACGCGGATTCGTGTATGCCGTTTTTTTTTGATTTTGGTAGTAAAATTTTCCATCTTCTTGGTTCAAACCTTGGCGGTTTGTAATTTACGTAAGAGAATGAGCCAAACAAGGTTCTAAAGTCTTGAAGAAAAAGTAATTTACTGGTAATTTATCGGTAAATTGTCGGTAAAATTTTGATAAATTCCTGCAATTTTTACCCTAAAGCCCGTTCAGTCAATAAATTATGAGTGATTATCAAGTTCGTTATTTTGAATTTGGAGATTTTCGGTTGGATACCGCCGAACGGGTTTTGCTTCGCAAAGATGAAAGAATTCCTTTAACTCACAGAAGTTACCAACTTTTGCTGACTTTGATTCAAAACAAAGGTCATTTGCTCAGACACGAAGAATTAATTCAGTTGGTTTGGAATGAAACCGCCGTCGATCACGCCAATTTGAAGCAAAATATTGCCTTGATCAGAAAAGCACTCGGCGATGGAAATATGGATTCGCAATTTATCCAAACGGTTCCGAAATTCGGTTATCGTTTTGTCGCGCCAGTAAATCTTTTGCCTGATGAAAATATCGCGCTCATCACAGAAAGAAAAAGTGTGATGCAAATCGATTTTGAAGAAGAATTGAGCGATGAAAAATCTCTCGTTAGAACAAAACGCGAGAATTTCAGCGGAAGATCGTTTTATAAAATTGCAATCACGGGTTTGTTTGTTTTTATTTTTATTCTGATACCGATTTGGTTCTTCACACGCCAAAATCCGGTCAACAAACCGAATAATTTTTCGATCGAAAATATAACTCCGCGAAAATTGACCGATTCGGGGAACGTCGAACTCGGCGCACTTTCTCCGAACGGCGAATTTGCGGTTTACACGACCTTGGATATGGAAAAAGAATCGATTTTGTGGCTCAGACAAATTGATTCGAGAGATTCGATTAAATTGGTTTCGCTGACCGCGCCCGAACGCATCGGCGCATTTTCAATCACTAACGACGGAAAATGGATTTATTTCGTATCGATTAAAAATGGAGATTGGGGAAAACAGGCTTCATTATTCAAAGTTTCTATTTTAGGCGGAAAAACGCAAAAAATTACGGATTACATCGATAGTTTCGTTTCGTTTTCGCCGGATGATTCGAGTTTTGTTTTTAATCGATTCACGGAAAACGGCTGTCAATTAATAACCGCAAACGCTTTGGATGGAAGTAATGAAAAAATAATCGCGCAGGGAAAGACAAATCTCGAATTTCTCGAACCGAAGTGGTCGCCTGACGGTTCTGAAATACTTTTTTTCAGCGTCGAGCATCAATCTGAAGGAAATTTTTCAAATCTCTCGACAATTTCTGTTGAAACCGGAAAAGTTGAA
>DAITPE010000514.1:0-4328 GCA_036833775.1 Pyrinomonadaceae bacterium
ACGGTCAGAGTGTATTTTCCCGAAACCAAATCAGCCGGAATTTTCAGTTTCCCGACGTTTGTTTTTTCATCTTTCGACCAGAAAAGCTGAACAGGTTTTGCACCGTAAACTCTTGCGAAAAGGCGATTTGTATCGCTGTCGGCGGAAACCTTCAATTTAATTTCTTCGTCCGCCTGAAACGTAGTTTTTTCGAGATTTATCTTTACTTTCGGGGCGCGGCTGTCCACGACAAAAGTTTTGTCTTCTGAATAACCGCTGCCGTTTTTGTCGGTCAAGATCAAGCGGCATTTATACGTTCCGTCGGTCATCCAAACCGGCGCGAGAAAGCGCGTTTCCCAAACTTTTTCCGATTCCAAAAACTTGAGCGGCAAAGTTTCGCCGAACGGTAAAACCGCGAAAACTTCTTTGACGGATTCATCGGTTTTAACGCGAATTACGGGATCGCCCGGCTGAATTAGACGCGGACGAAGCAGCGCACGAGGCGCGGCGAGAAATGCCGTGTAAGGCGTGACGAATTTGTATTTTTGCGAAAGCCGAATGATCTCGGAAATAAAATCTTCGCGCTCGCCGTCGCGGTTCATCGCCTGAATCAAAAAATTCACCCGCGCACGTGCCCAAACGCGCGGCAAAAATCCGTGAGTGTCGTCAAATTCGGGCAGATTTGCGTCGCGTGAAAGCGCGATTTTTTCCGAGCCGAAATTTGCCGAAACATTAAATTGCTGAGTTTTCGCGTTTTTATAACGACCGACGAACGAAAAGCGCGAACCGAAAAAGGAATTTTCGCCGCTCGCATAAACGTCGTAAAGATTCGCATCGTCGTTTGAAGAAAGCTTGAGATTTGAAATGTCTCCAACGCCGATCTTGTCGAGAAATATTTTTAATTTCACCGAAATATCTTCGGTTTCGCGGGCGGTTTCAAAACTTCCGTGCGTTTTTTCCGTGAGAGTTTTAAGCAAATTTTCGTTTGCATTTGCGCCGAGCGCGAAAGCGAAAAGTTTGGCGTTTTGATTATCGAAAACCTTTTCGATTTCGCGCGTCTGCACGGTTCCGAGCGTCGGATTTGCGTCCGAGATCAAAACGATCTGCTTTTCGCCTTCGGAAAAATATTTTGTTTGTTCGAGCGATTTTTCAAAAGCCTTTTTCAAATTCGTGCCGCCGCCAAGCGTTGAATTTTTAACGAATTGCAGAGCATTTTCAACGTTTTCCGCCGTTCCCGAAACTTTCCGCACCGCGAAAAAGAGCGTTTCGTCACCAAACAAAACCAGATTGAATTCGTCTTCGGGCGTGAGATTGTGCAGAAAAAAATCGATCGCTTCGACGGCGCGGGCAAGTTTGTCGCCATACATCGAAAGTGATGTGTCGAGCATCAGCAAAACGCGTTTCGGCTGGCGCGTTTCGTTTTTGTTTTCGGCAAAAATTGCATTTGCCTGAAAAAATCCGTCCGCCGTTTTGTTTTCCAAACTCGGATCGCGCAGATCGTAAGCCGAAATTGTTTCGGGCGCACGATAAGCCAAAACCGAGAGTGAATTTTCGGCGGCGTTGATGCGGTAATCGAAAGAAAAATCGTCTTTCAATTCGATGTTCCGAGCGTGAAATTCGCCGACAAATTCGTTCGGTTCATTTTTTGAAATTTCGAGCGGAAACGGCTGATTTTCCTTTTCGATTTTTGAAAAACCGAAATCGTTCAAAACGCGGATTTTCAGATTAAATTCGCCGACCATTTGCGTTTTGCCGTAAGAAGGTTTGAGCGGAAACGTAAAATTCGACGTGAGATTTTCGACCGCTAGATCTTCCGTGTATTCCATTTCGAGGCGTTTCGTACCGAACCCGTTGATCGGAAAAATCTTCGCCGAAAAGCCGCTCGCGCTTTCGGTTTCGTCGGTCTTTTGCAAAATTCCGGGATCGGTCATTGCTTGTTTAATTTCGCCGTAAACTTGATTTGCGCGGCGATTTTCGATCATCACACCGGGAATGCGCGTGTCGCTGTCCCAAACCGCAAAATCCGAAATTAAAGATGAGTTTGGAAGCGCAAAAACGTATTTTCCTTCGAGTGTCGATGCCGTGTGATTATCGAAAATTTGCATCAATTTAACGGTTGCGTGCTGGTTATCGATCAGAATTTCGACATTCATCACGGCAAGCGAAAGAATTTTCGAATCGGGTTTAGCAGAAGGCAAAGGCATCAAAACGCCGGATTGTGCGACGGCGAGATGAAATGTCAGGAAAATTTGAAACGCAGAGACGCAAAGACGCAGAGATTTCAAGGTTAATTTTCTGAAAATCTGCGTCAAAAAGTGTGAAGTATTCTTTAAAATCTCTCTGCGTCTTTGCATCTCTGCGTTAAAATTCCTCATCTTTCTTCCTCGTCCGTCAAATAACTTTTTTCGATTTTTGCAATGCCGCTTGTCGTGCCGAAATAAATGTTTTCATCGTCGCCTGCGATCGCCATAACTGTTTCGGAAGGCAGAATATTTTTTACGTTTGCCCATTTCTGCCTTTCGAGATCGTAGATTTTCGCGCCTTCCAAAGTTCCTATATAAAGCTTGTTTTCGTCGGCAAAAATCGCGTTCGGATTAACCGTAAATTTTCCGCTTTCGGTTTCAAACGAACGAATTTCGCCCGACGGTAAAAGCTCGAACAAACCGCCGCCGTAAGTTCCGATACAAATTCGTTCATTTGTTGAAATCAAAGCTGTTACCCAATTTGTTTTGAGATTCGAGTTTGAATCTTTAAAGGTGCGAACGACCTTTTTATTTTGAATTTCGGCAAGTCCGCCGAGCGTTCCGGCGTAGAGTTTTTCGCCTGCCTGCAAAACCGTGTAAACGGCATTGTTCGGTAAACCATTAACGGCGGAAATCGCGTGAATTTTTCCGTTTTCTTGAAACGCCAGACCACGCACCGTTGCCGTAAAATCCTGCGAAAAATGCACGACCGAATTTGACGGCAAGCCTTCGTTTTTTCCAATAATTTCTTGCGAAAGATCGTTTTTGAAAGTTATCAAGCCTGTTGAAGTCGCGGCTGAAACTGTTTCGTTTTGAGTTTTTATAAAATTTATCTCGCGGATTTTTTCGTCTTCGAAATGCTTTATTTTTCTGCCGTCTTGCGAAAAAATATCGATTCCGTTGCGAAATGTTCCGATCCAAAGATTTTGTTTTTTATCAAAGGTTAAAGCGGAAACGAAATTGTCGGTCAAAGATCGATTTTCGGTTTCGGAAAAAGGTTTTATTTTCGCGCCTTCGATTTTTTTAATTCCTTGATTTGAAAGCAAAAACAATTTATCGTCCAAAACGCTGAAGCAAGCATTTTGCAGATTTTCCTTTGTGGGAAATTCCTTTAGATTTTTGTCGAAAACGTAAATTTCGCCGTTGTCTTTCATCAAAAAAAGCTTGTTTTCAAACTCGTTCATTGACGCAAGCGTCGGCAAATCTGCGACTTTTCTGAAACCCGTTTCTTCCAAAATCGCCAAGCCGAGATCGGTTGCGGCGTATAGATTTTTTTCGTGCGAAGCGATGCCGACGATGCGGTTTGACGGCAGATTTTCGGTCGTGGAAAACCTTGTCCAGACATCGTTTTGATAAATCAGAATTCCGTTGTTAAATGTGCCGACGAAAAGTTTTGCGTCTTTTTGATAAAGACAATTTACGGCGTTGATGCGTTCATTTTCGGCTTTGATCTCGGTAAAATTTTCGCCGTCGAATTCCAATAAACCGCCTGCAAAAGTTCCGATCAGAAGCTTTCCGTCGCGTTCGAGAAATGCCGTCACGGTTTGCGCTTTTCTATCCGTCCAAACGTAATTTTCAAAGCGTTCGCCGTCAAAAGTGACAAGATTTTTCGTGCGCGTGCCGATAAAAAGTTTGTTGTTCCAAACGATGAGCGCAGTCAGATCGCTTTCAGGCAAACCGTCCAAAACGGTGAAATGTTTTTGCACGTTTCCGTCTTCGTCCGTTTGCACGAGTCCGCCGCTTGTTGCCGCAAAAAAAGAATCTTTAAATTTCACGAAAGCGCGTGTTTCATTGGTGTTTTGAATAATTTTCACTTTGTTGGAAAAGTGAGGAGTGAGAATTTTTTTGTCAAAAGGAACGCGATTTTTGTCTATCAGGCGGGCGCGTGTTTCGGCTAGTGTTTGTTGGACGGAGCGATTGATTTTGTAAATTTGAAACGCGGCGAAAACGGCGGTCACGATCGCCAAAGAAAGCATCGAAATTTTCAGAAACGACCAACGCATAAATTCAATAAAGCGATTGTCGCTGAAATATTTTGTTAATTTAACGGGTTAATCAACAAAGAATTGAAGTGATTTTGCGGAAGCGTGTTCGTGGAAATCCACA
>DAITPE010000515.1:0-4323 GCA_036833775.1 Pyrinomonadaceae bacterium
CAAGATTTTTATTGATATTTATCAAACTATCAACCGGTTTTGGTTTTATCCGCGTTGATCTGTGTAAATCTGCGGCTAATATTTCTTCTTATTTATTTAGCGTGAATGCTTAATTCATCACAAATTTGTTATAAAAACTCACCAATTTTATGATTCAAACGGAATCTTCTGCAATAAACGAGACGACTTTGCAAAAAAATATCTCACAAACGCCGACAATTGCGGTTTCGATCGTGACTTGGAACAGTTCGGCGGAGATAAAAGAATGTTTGCAAGCATTGAAAGCTTTACCCGAAAATTGGGAAGTTTGGATCGCGGACAATAATTCGGCGGACGAAACGGTGAATATCATCAAAAATGAATTTCCGTTCGTGAATTTGATTGCCAATGCCGACAACAAAGGTTTTGCCGAAGCGAATAATCAGATAATCGACGCAACTGTGAGCGATTATGTTTTACTGTTCAATCCCGATGCGATTGCAACCGCCGAACAACTTTGTAAATGTCTGGAATTGATCGAAAGCAATCCGAAAATCGACGTTTTAGGCGTGCGTTTGGTCAATGAAGATGAAAGTTTGCAGACGAGTTGTTTCCATTTCCCGACATTTTGGAAAAATTTCGTCGATGCTTTCGATTTGTATAGGATTTATTCAACAAAACAAGCCGCTGAAATCTTCGCGGGCGAATGTTTCGCGCACGACGAAGCGAGAAAAGTAGATTGGGTGATGGGCGCGTTTATGTTCTTCAGGCGCAGTGCGATCGAAAAAGCGGGGAAAATTCCCGAAGATTATTTTATGTTTGCCGAAGACCTCGATTTCTGCTGGCAGATCACGAAAAACGGCGGCGAAATATGGTTTTCGCCGGAAGTTTCGATCGTTCACAAACTAAATAAAAGCGCAGGACAGCTTGCGTCAGAGTGGCGCGTCGAACGGACGACGCTGAGCAAATATCTTTTCTGCCGCAAAAACTTCGGTTTCATCACGAGTTTGCTGATTCAATTGACCGATCTGCTCGGCGTAAACTACAAAATTTTTCGCAAGAAGCTGAAAGAACCCGATTCAAAAGATATTTTGGAATGGAAATCGTATCGAAAGGTAATTATGCGTTCGATTTTTATGAGTAAGAAGCAAATTCAAGCAAAATTGTCGGCAAGATAATTAGACAGGCTTTTCATAAAAAAAATGAAAACTTACAAATTTGATTTTTCATCTAATGATAATCAAAATTAATTTTGGTATCATCAATATTTTATTTTCGTATCAAAAAGGAAATCTATAATATGTCAGATAAAAGAGAAGCAGTCATCATCAGCGCGGCACGCACGCCGACAGGTAAATTTCAAGGTTTGTTAAAAGGTTTTTCGGCGACGGATTTAGGCGCGATCGCAATTAAAGAAGCGGTCAAACGCGCCGGAATTGCGCCCGAAGACATCGACGAAGCGATTATGGGCTGCGTCGTGCAGGCAGGACTCGGACAAGCACCCGCGAGACAAGCCGCGATGAAAGCAGGACTTCCGCCGGAAGTTTCGGCTTTGACGATCAATATGGTTTGCGGTTCGGGATTGCGCGCAGTAAGTTTGGCGGCGCAGGCGATCGCGCTCGGCGATGCCGAATTCGTCGTCGCGGGCGGAATGGAATCGATGTCGAACATTCCATACGCATTGCAAACGGCGCGTGACGGTTTCCGTATGGGACATCAGCAAGCGACCGACCTTTTAATTCACGACGGTTTGTGGTGTCCGTTCGAAAATTGGCATATGGGCAACACGGGCGAAGTCGTCGCGGATAAACATCAGATCACGCGCGAAACGCAGGACGATTTTGCATACAATTCGCACCGCAAAGCGAGCGAAGCGCGTGAGAAAGGTTACTTCAAAGACGAGATCGTTCCCATTGAAATCCCGCAGCGCAAGGGCGATCCGATCGTTTTGGATTACGATGAACCCGTTCGCGCCGATACAACGGTTGAAAGTCTCGGAAAACTGAAACCCGCGTTCAAAAAAGACGGCGGAACGGTGACGGCAGGAAATGCTCCGGGCGTGAATGACGGCGGTTCGGCTGTCGTGGTGACATCGGCGGCAAAAGCGGCTGAATTGGGAATCAAACCGCTCGCCAGAATCGTTTCTTATGCGACAAGCGGCATCGAACCGAAATACATTATGCTCGCGCCGGTCGAAGGCGTTCGCAAAGCCGTGAAGAAAGCGGGTTGGGAACTTTCGGATGTTGAATTATTTGAACTCAACGAAGCATTTTCGGTGCAAGCTCTCGGCGTGATGAAGGAACTCGGCATCAATCCCGATTTCGTCAACGTCAACGGCGGTGCGGTCGCAATGGGACACGCGATCGGCAATTCGGGAAGCCGCGTTTTGACGACTTTGCTTTACGAAATGAACCGTCGCGGCGCGAAAAAAGGCGTCGCAGGCTTATGTTTAGGCGGCGGAAACTCGGTTGCGATGGCAGTCGAAGCGGTTTAATGTGCGGCGAACTTTAGTTTGACGTTAGTTTATGAAATAAACAAACTGAAGTTTGTTTGACAACTTTGCAACAAAATCTTTGCGAACGGCGTTAATTGAAGTATATTTGAAACGCGGTTCGCAATTTTTTTTGAGGTAATTTGAATGACAACTAAAGAACACAGAAATATTTTAGGCATTTTGTTTTTCGTGCAAGCCGGATTGCAGGTTTTCGGCGGATTGATCGCGGCGGTGATCTATGGCGGAATGGGCGGAATGATGATGGCAAATGCGCGGCGTTCCGAAGATCAAACGGTCGGAATGTTTTTGTTCATCGTCGGAATAGTCGCGGCAATTTTCGTTTTTATTTTAGCGGGAATTCATTTCTTTGCGGGCTGGAAATTGTTTAAATTGAAACCGAAAGCGCGCGGATGGGCGATCGCGGCGAGCATTCTTTCACTGCTGAGTTTTCCATTGGGAACCGTTCTCGGCGTTTACGGACTTTGGTTTTTATTCGGCGACATCGGCAAAGACCTCGACAACGAAGGTTTCAATGCTCCGAGCAGTTATCCGCCGCCGCCGCCGCATAATTGGAGTTGAGTTTCCAATTAAATATCAAAATTCTTTATAAACGGGTGAAAAGTTAATTCTTTTTGCCCGTTTGTTTTATGGGCGGACATTTATTATTTTTGAAGTAAGTTTTTTACAAAAATATAACATAAGAGGAATTATTAAAAATGAGTGAAATTATCGGAGTTATCGGCGCGGGAACAATGGGCAACGGGATTGCTCAGACCGCCGCAAATGCAGGTTATCAGGTCGTGATGTGCGACATCAAAGAGGAATTCGTTCAACGCGGGTTCGATTCGATCAGCAAAAGTTTGGATCGTTTTATCAAAAAGGAAACGATGACCGAAGAACAGAAAGCGGAAGTTCTCGGACGCATCAAAACGACGACTAATCTCGAAGATTTGAAGGATTGTTTTTTAGTTGTCGAAGCGGCGACGGAGAATTTTGAAATTAAAAAGCAGTTGTTTGAAAAATTGGATGAAGTGACGAATGAAGATTGTATTTTGGCTTCAAATACTTCATCAATTTCAATTACAAAGATCGCGGCGGTGACGAAACGGGCGGATAAGGTTATCGGGATGCATTTTATGAATCCGGTTCCGTTGATGAAATTGGTCGAAGTCATTCGCGGCATTGCAACGAGTGATGAAACTTACGAAAAAGTTCGCGAGATGTCGGAAAAATTAGGCAAAACTCCGCTCGATTGTCAGGATTTTCCGGGTTTTGTGGCAAACCGAATTTTGCTTCCGATGATCAACGAAGCGGTTTACGCGCTGTATGAAGGCGTTGCGACGAAGGAAAGCATCGACGGCATTATGAAGCTCGGAATGAATCATCCGATGGGACCTTTGACGCTCGCGGATTTTATCGGTTTGGACGTTTGTCTGGCGATTTTGCGCGTGATGCACGAAGGTTTGGGTGATCCGAAATATCGTCCGTGTCCGCTGCTCGTAAAAATGGTCGATGCGGGCTGGCTCGGACGCAAAACGGGCAAAGGTTTTTACGATTACAACTAAAAACTGAGGTCTGAACGAATAAATCAAAGCAAATATCGGGTTTTCTAAACATTTGAAAGCCCGATTATTGTTTCGCAGGTGCCAAATTAAATCGTGCAGGTGCCTTTTTAAACCGCGCAGGTGCCAAATTAAATCGAACAGGCGGCAATTTAAACCGCGCAGGTGCCTTTTTAAATCGCGCAGGCGTTAAATTAAATCGAACAGGTGCCTTTTTAAATTGAACAGGCGGCAGATTAAATCGTGCAGGCAGCAAATTAAATTGTGCAGGCGGCAGATTAATTTCAA
>DAITPE010000516.1:0-4321 GCA_036833775.1 Pyrinomonadaceae bacterium
TAACGGCGTTTTTTCGGACGAATTCCGTAAGTATAAGCCGCGCCGCTTCCGGCTCCGACCAATGCGCCGATGCCGACACCGCGTCTGCCGCCGAGAAGTCCGCCGATCAATGCGCCTGCACCGGTTCCGATGCCGACATTGATCAAATTACGATGCCGACGGTAAAAGCTCGGACGCTGATACGAATAACCGCGAGTTTGATAGTATCCGCGATTTGCGTAACCGCGATTTGCCGCACGATAATTTCTGCTGACATTATTACTGCGTCTGTAACTTCTTCCGCGACACGTTTGCGCGTCTGCCGTCAGCGGCAAAGTCACCGCAAAAACGAACATAATCACCATTGATACCAAAAAATTTTTCATATTTGTTCCATCCTTCATTTAAAAATTTCAATCTTGGAGAGAGAAATGCGATAATTTTCGGGAAGAGTAGATTATAGGAAGAGTTCACGAATAGAATAGCGATTTGCGAAAAAGTTGGCAAGCGCGGTTCGTGCGAGGAGAAAAGAATGAAGTTTATTCGGTATTCAAAATTCAAAGGTTTCGACGTTTTCGGCGTAAATTTGGGCGAATTGATGCAGTCTTTGTCCGATTCGTTGTTGGATTCAGGCTACAACGAAGATTATTGGTGGACGCGTCAACGCAACGAAATCGACGATTCGCTCGATGCTTTGCGACAAGCAATTTTAAAGTCTTTGCTCGAACAGGGAATTTTGGACGAACAAGACATTAAGCAGATGCTTGACGAAAACGAAGGCAAATTCAAAGGTTCGCTGCTCGAAGAATTGATCAATCAATTGATCGAAAGATTGGTTGAAGAAGGTTATTTAGATTTAAAGGAAGTCGAACAGCCGCAATCGCAACAGCAAGGACAAGGCGGAAAAGGCGAGATCGGCGAAGCAATGCCGCGCAATATCAAATTTCAGGTGACGGAAAAAGGTCTGGATTTTCTCGGCTATAAAACCTTGCAGAAATTGCTCGGCTCAATGGGAAAATCTTCGATCGGTCGCCACGAAACGCCGCAACTAGACACAGGCGTTGAAGCCGCTTTGAGTTCGAAACTATACGAATTCGGCGACACGATCAATTTAGATGTGAATGCAACTCTTTTAAGCGCGATCACACGCGAAGGTTTGGGCGTTCCGTTAAATCTCGAATACAAAGATTTGCACGTTTATCAGCAGGATTATCAATCTTCGTGTGCGACGGTCGTGATGCTCGATTGTTCGCATTCGATGATTCTTTACGGCGAAGATCGTTTTACGCCGGCAAAAAAAGTCGCGCTCGCGCTCGCGCATTTGATTCGCACGCAATATCCGGGCGACAGTTTGAAAATCGTTCTTTTTCACGACGGCGCGGAAGAATTGCCGCTTGCCAAACTCGCCACGACACAAGTCGGACCGTATCACACGAACACTGCCGAAGGTTTGAAATTGGCACGAAGAATTTTGAACGCGCAAAACAAAGAAATGAAGCAAATCGTGATGATTACGGACGGCAAACCGACTGCCGCTTTCATCGATACGAACAACGCCGCATATTTCAATTATCGCCGATATTCGGAAGTAAAAAACGACAAACGCTTGCTTTACAAAAATTCGATGGGCAACGACCCTTTCGTGATGGCGGAAACTTTCAAAGAAGTTCAGGCTTGCCGCAAAGGAAACATAATGATCAATACTTTTATGCTCGCCGACGATCATTATTTGGTCGAATTCGTCAAACAAATGTCGGCAATGACGCGCGGCAAAGCTTATTTCGCAAATCCGAATAATTTAACGCAGTTCGTTTTGATGGATTTTATGAAACGACGAACAAGTCGTGTAAAATGAGCGAATGATTGATGTTTACGAGGAACTTAAGCGAATTATCAATGCTTTAAATGATAATGAAATCGAATATGCCGTATGCGGTGGCTGGGCGATGGCGATTCACGGAGTTGCGCGGGCAACGATTGACATAGATTTGCTCATTTCTGCCGATTCTCTCGAAAAAGTTTTCGATATTGCTAAACTGAATGATTATTGGCTTGAAGGTTTGCCGATGACATTTAATAATGGACAAACAGAGATTCGGCGAATCTCGAAAATTGATGATGAAACGGGTTTTGTGCTGATGCTCGATTTACTTTTAGTTACACCAGAATTAACAGATGTTTGGCGTGAGAAATTGACAAAACCTTTGGAAAACGGCGCGGTTTCGGTCGTTTCACGCAAAGGATTGATAAAAATGAAAACAATGAGCGGGCGAACACAGGATTTAGCCGACATCGAAAAACTTACGGAGATAGAAAATGAAGATTGATATGTCGCCAAAGGCAATCGAAAACAGACTGAAACTTGTCGGCGAATTAACCAAAGCGTGTTTGCTGATTGGCAAAAGCAGTTCTGAAATATTAAAAAAAACTCCTGAAATCAATGCTTCAAAAGATTTTTTACCGCAACTTTGGAAAAATGATTTGAAAATCAATAAATAGAATTTACGTGAAAAGTCGAATACTTCTGAACAAAATAACACGTCGCAAAACTCAACTTGTAAAGAAAAACAATCTCGTTGCCGTGAAAATTTCAAAAAAATCTTGACCAAATTGGTTTTCTAAACTAATTTAAATTTGTAACCTTTTTGTCCCTAAAACCTTAATTTAAGTGAGAAGTTTAAATGAAATACTTACGTCTTTACGTGAAAAATATCCAAATCATTACAATTTTATTGTTTCTTTTCAGTTTCGGCGTTTCTGCCCAAGAAAACGGGAAAACGCTTTATAATCAGATCAAAACATTTAATCTGAACGGCGGAAAAGCCGATGTTTCAAATCTCGTTTTGAAGCGCGACCGCGTGGAAATGACCTTTAACGGAACTTTTTATTTTCCCGCGCCGATCAACGGAAAAGTTACCGGCGCAGTTTTTATCGGGCAGGGAAATTTCAAAGCGGAAGTTCCGGCGAGCGAGTTTGAAAAAAATAATGTCAAACGAATGCTCAATGCCGAACTGGTCGAATCGGATTTCAAAACCGCCGTTTTCCGTTTTACGGACGATACTTTCGACATTATCGGAAAATCGAAAACTGAAGGCGCGGCAAGCGCGGAAGTTCAGAAAATAGCGGCTGAAATCGACAATCGTTTGATGAAGGAAACAGGCGCGAATATTTCGGCAAGATTAGCGATTTCCATTCTGAACAAAGAAAATCCGGGTTTCTTTTTTGCTAATTTCGACGGTGGAAAACGCGATCGATTCAGCTATATTCTCGATCATCAAAACCGCATTCCGACCGAATATTTCACCATCAACGGCGGTGAGAAAGGAATTATTTTTTCTTACAGCTCGACGAGCTTCGACAATGATATTTGGATGGCTTTTTACAGCCTTGAAGATTATCAGCGCAAGATCGTCAGTTATTCCGACATCAACGATCTGGTTGATGTGACCCATTACAAACTCGACCTCGATCTGCGTCAGCCGAAAAGAAAGCTCGGGTTGAAAGCAAACGTAAGTATGACTGCGCTTCAATCGGGCATAAAAGCCGTTCCGTTCGTTCTGGGCGAATCTTTGGGTGAATACGAAGACACGCGCTTGAAAAAACAACTTCGTGTTAAAAATGTCCGGCTTGGAAGCGAAACTCTTAATTTTTCGCAGGAAGATTGGGAAGGCGGACTTACCGTTTTTCTTTCAAAAGATTTGCAAAAGGACGAAAAGATCGAGCTTGAAATGGAAATGGAAGGCGATTTTGTCCAACAGCCGCAGTTTTTTGAAAATTGTCATTATCCGCGTTCGACGACCGATTGGTATCCGCGTCACGGATATTTGGACAGATCGACTTTTGAAATGTCGTTTTCTCATCCGAAAGATATGAAGATCGCGACAAACGGCGTTCGTTTGAGCGAAGAACTTTCTGCCGACGATAAAAACACAATGGTCACGAAATACAAAATGGATCATCAAGTTTCGCTGATCACGTTTGCGATGGCTCAGTTCAAACGCTACACGGAAGAAATTAAATGGGATACGGGCGAAAAACCGACTATTTTGGAATATAATTCGCTGACGGAAATTCCGATCAAAGAAGATTTCATTATGGCGGAATTGAACAATGCCGTCCGCAATTTTCATTTCTATTTCGGCAAATATCCTTATGAAACTTACGGCGCGGCGTTTCATCCGTTCGGCTTCGGACAAGGTTTTCCGTCGATGGTGATGATTCCCGGAACTGATCGTGCAAACAAATATACTTACGCCTTCATTTCGCACGAAACGGCGCATCAATGGTGGGGAAATATCGTCGCGTGGCGTTCTTACCGCGATCAATGGCTGAGCGAAGGTTT
>DAITPE010000517.1:0-4319 GCA_036833775.1 Pyrinomonadaceae bacterium
GCCGCGATAATATCTCTTAATAAAGACTTCAAACGCTTTTTGTTAATGGCGAGACTGTCGTCGATAAAGAAAACGGCGATCTGTCCTTTTTCCTCTTTCGCACGTTTTTTCAATCTTAAAAGTTCTTCGATGACGCTTTCGTTCGTGCGAAAACGGATCGAATCGCCGAAAAATCCGGTCACGGTGCAGAATTCGCAACCGTATGGACAACCGCGTCCTGTTTCGATCGGGACAACGAAGAATTTGCCCCAACCTTCGCCCATTTTTGAAAGCGTCGGCTGTAAAAACTTCGGCACGAGCGAAAATTGTTCCAAATCCAAAGTTTCCCAAGGAATGTGCGGATAAGGCTGTAACGAAGGCTTTACGTCATTTCCCTTCGCGTCCAATTCCGGCTGATAAGTTTCCTTCAAGCAATCGTTTGCCGCATCTTCCACAATTTGCGCCCAATAAGAATCCGCTTCGCCGAGCGCAACCGCATCCGCGTGACGTTTTCCGCCGTCTTTGCCAAGTGCTTCATCAGGACATTCTGTTACGTGCGGACCGCCCATCACGACCTTGATTCCGGCTTCGCGGAGAGAATCCGCCACTTTATAAGCCCGCGCAACCATTCGCGTCATCGCGCCGATGCCGACCAAACCGATATTTTCGTTTTTGCAAAACTGCACGAGTTCCCCCCGCGTCATCGCTTTTGCGTTGCCGTCGATCAGCACGACTTCGTGTTCTTTCGGCGTGAGCGATTGCAGTAAAAACATCCAAAGATGCGGCATAAAGTTGCGCGTAATCCCATTGTCGGGGTTATAAAGCAGAATTTTCATAAGCAAAATCGGAGCCGAAGAAATTACACTTTCGGCTGTCTTTTAATTGGGGAAACCATTGGAATTGGACAGATTTATAAAAAGCGAACTGCGTGTATCATCGCATTTTTTGCTGAAATAAGCTATTTCATCAATGCGGTTTTTATCATCTTGAAAAACGCCCAATCGGGCAAAAACTTTCTCGCCGTCAAAATTCCTTTGGTGTTCACGCCGTAGCGCAATTTCTTTGAATCGTCTGTAACAGCGTCGTAGATAGTTTGCGCGACGACTTCTCCGCTTGGCGCGGTTTCGCCTGCTTTCTGCATATTCGGCATCGTTTTGTCGAGCCAATAATCATACGCCGTCAAACCTTCTTTGCGCGTGATGTCTTGCGAACGGTCGTAAAAATCCGTTTTGATCGGTCCGGGTTCGATGATCTTAACGCGGATGTTAAATTGTTCGAGTTCGTATTGCAGACTTTCCGAAAATCCTTCGACCGCCCATTTTGTCGCGTGATAAAGACTGTAAAAAGGAAAAGTCATTCGCCCGCCGACCGAGGCGACGTTGACGATCGTGCCGCGTTTTTGTTCGCGGAAATACGGCAAAATCTCGCGGCAAACGTTCATTAAACCGAAAACGTTCGTTTGAAACTGTTTTTCGATCTGTTCCCGGCTTGCCGCTTCAAACGCGCCGACAAGTCCGTAACCCGCGTTATTCAAAACCGCGTCGATGCGTCCGAATTTTTCCAAAACGTCCGCGATCGCCTGTTTGATCGAATCCGTGTCCGTCACGTCCAACCTAAAACATTCGATGTCGGCGATCTTTTGCAGATCGTCCGCTTTTTCGGGCGAACGCATCGTAGCGGCGACCTTCCAATTTTTCGCCTGAAACAATTTCGCCGTTTCCTTGCCGATGCCGCTCGATGCGCCTGTTATCAAGATGACTTTGTTCATACACGAATAATTTAACGCAAAGGCGCGAAGACGCAAAGAAAGATAAGACATATTTGCCTGCGAAAAGAACGAAAAGAACGAAATTAAAAAGACAAAAACCATTTATAAATACTCTACTTTTTATTCTTTTTCGTTTCTTTCGTTTCTTTCGCAGGCAGATGTTTTTTTCTTATCTTTTCTGCGTTTTTGCGTTGAAATGTTTTATAATTTCTATATGAAATTCTTACACATTTCCGACGTTCATCTCGGATGCACGCGTTATCAGTTGGAAGAAAGTCCGAAGGATTTTTACCTTGCTTGGGTCGATGTTTTGCAAAAATACGCGGTCGAGGAAAAGGTCGATTTCGTGATTATGGCGGGCGATTTTTTTCATAAACGCAATGTTCCGCCCGAAACGATGAATCACGCATTTGCGGGTTTGTCGATCTTGAAAGACGCAGGCATTCCCGTTCTGACGATCGAAGGAAACCACGACCAGAAACACAACGACAGCGAATACAGTTGGCTTCGTTCGCTCGAGAATTGGCATCTGCTCCACATTCTCGAACCGCGCAACGTCGAGGGCAAATTCGTTTACGACGCTTGGGATTACGACAGCGAACATTACATTCGCGGCGGTTTTATCGACATCGGCAACGCGCGGATTTTCGGTTCGGCGTGGTACGGCGCGTCGGCAAATTGGGCGATTCCGATGCTCACCGAAGCGATCAAAGACAATCAGCGCGAAGGCGCATTCAACATTTTACTGCTTCACACCGACGTCGAAGGGCATCAGACGCACCCGATTCCCGCGCTTTCGATCGCCAACTTGAAAGAACTCAAATCCGTCACGAATTACGTCGCGCTCGGTCACACGCACAAGTGTTACGAGATCGATAATTGGGCGTTTAATCCGGGCAGTTTGGAGATTACAAGTATTGACGAATACCGCGAAACGCGCGGCGCGTGGCTTGTCGAAATCGGCGAAAACAACGAAGTTATTGCGACACACATCAACGATTACCGCCAGCGACCGTTTCAGCGCATCGGCTTCGACGTGACGGGTTACGCCGATCCGAAAGAGATCACCGACGGCGTTCTCGCCAAAGTTTCGGGCGAAGCGCGCGAAGCCGAAGACGGCAAACCGCAGCCGATTCTCGAAATCACCCTGCGCGGTCAGCTCGGTTTTCCCAATTCCCTGCTCGAACTCGTCAAGATGCGCGAAGAAGCGCAAGCGATGACGAACGCGCTGCACGTCCGCGTTAAAAATCATTCCGCGCCGGTCGAATACGCCGTCGCCGCCGACCTCGAAGAAGACGCGGGACGCGAAAAGCTCGAACGCCGCGTGATCGAAGATTTGATCGCCCGCGACAACCGCTACAAAACGCGCGTCGAAGACATCTCCGAAGCCGTCATCGGCGCAAAACGAATGGCTCTGAGCGACGAAGAACCCGAAAAAATCTCGGATTTCATCGCGCTGAAGATCGTTTAGAGTTAAAAACACTTTGACTGAAGTTTATAATTACAGGTCAAATATTTGTTGGATATGATAAAAAAAGCTTTGATAGCCGTTGCATTGATGTTTCTTTCGTTCGTTGCGGCAAACGCTCAAACGCCGTGCGCTTTTTGGGAATCCCGCGTCGATTCTGAAGTTAAGCTGCCGGAAAACTTTAAATTTCCCGATGAATCAAATTCACAGGAAATAATGAACGGAATCGAGTGTTTGCTTCGATTGCAGGGAAAAACAAAGTGGTCGCGAAATTTTTCAATTCCGCTTAGTAACAAACTATCGCAAACATTTCCTCTATTTCCTTCAATTGAGGTAGCAGCACTTTATTACATTTCGACTTTGTATTACCAAAGCCCTAAATCCTTTTTGAGTGCAATCGCATTAAGACGCGATGACACCGAAAAAATCAGCGACCGTAAAACTGTCCGAAAAGCCTTCAAGTATTATCGTGAATGGTTCAAGCAGGTAAAAAAATCGGCATCGAGAAAGCCAGAGAATTAAAATTAGACCCATTAGAAAATAAAGACGTTTCCTGGTATTGATGGATATAACCGCATTTGAAAATTCACTGATACGAAGAACCCGAAAAAATCTCGAATTTCATCGCGCTGAAAATCGTTTGAACTTAATAAATCATTGATAATCGTCAATTGTTAGAGTATTATCTGCGGTAATTACCGCACTGAATATATCGGAATTTAATTCAGTCAAATCAAAAGTCTAAAACTATGAGAAAACTTTACCGATGCTTTTTTACCCAAAATAATTTGTTAATCTTGCTGTTCGGTTTGTTTGCCGTTGTCTGTTTCGGACAGAATAAACAAGCGGTTGAATGTAAAGAAAAAGAATATTTCTGCAAAATTATTAATTATTCAGAGAGAATAAATTCCGTATGCAAGGCAAATGATATTGACTGTCACATTGCCGAATACGCTAAAATAGTCGAATCCAATCCTAACGATCCTGCCGCTTACTTTATTCGCGGAACTGCATACCGTAACCATTTTTACAAAATTAAAGACCCTGACCGGACAATTCTCGACTTCAAAAAAATTCTGGAGTTAGACCCGCAATATCGTAGCG
>DAITPE010000518.1:0-4315 GCA_036833775.1 Pyrinomonadaceae bacterium
AGAGCGCGGAATGCATTATCTGCGGCTTTTCGATATGGATAAATTCACCGATCGGCTTGCCGGAAGACTTTCGGGCGGAATGAAACAGAAACTCGCGCTCGCCTGCGCTTTGATCGCCGAACCGCGAATTTTACTGCTTGACGAACCGACAACCGGCGTTGATCCGGTTTCGCGGCGCGAATTTTGGGACACGCTCGCCGAGCTTTCTGCGCAAGGAATGACGATGGTCGTCGCCACGCCGTATTTGGACGAAGCCGAACGCTGTTCGCGTGTTTCGTTAATGTTTGACGGAAAGATCGTCGAAACCGGAACGCCGAAAGAATTGCGCGAAAATTTGGGTTTGAAGCGTTTGGAATTACGCACGGAAGATTTAGGAAAAGCCGAAGAAATCTTGAACGAATCGGACGAGATAGAAGACGTCCAGCGTTTTGGCGACCGTTTGGATTTAATGGTCAAAGACGCTGAAAAAGGCGAAAACGCAACGCGCAAAATTCTCGAAAAAGAACGAATCGAAGTCAAAAAAATTCATCTCGGACAGCCGACTTTGGAAAATACTTTCGTCGCCGTTTTGCGCGATCTGGAAGGAAAATTGATCGCGCCGCCGTTTCCGCGAAAACGGCAATTTCAGGCGCGTTCGTCCGAAGCGATTGCGATCGGCGCGGAAAACGTCAACAAAGTTTTCGGCGATTTCGTCGCGGTTAAAGACATCAATCTTTCCATCAAATACGGCGAAATTTACGGGCTTTTGGGTGCGAACGGCGCGGGCAAAACGACGACGATCAAAATGCTTTGCGGACTTCTCGAACCATCGGACGGCGTGATCGAATTGGCAGGCGAGCGCGGCAAAACGCGGTCGCAATTCGTTCGTCAGCGCGTCGGTTATATGTCGCAGAAATTTTCGCTTTACGACGATCTGACGATCGAAGAAAATCTCGATTTTTTTGCGGGAGTTTACGGCGTTCCGCGCTCTGAACGCGAAGAAAAAAAACGTTGGGTGATGGAATTTTCGGGACTTCAAGGACAGGAAAAAATGCTGACGGGCGAGCTTCCCGGCGGCTGGAAACAGCGTGTCGCATTCGGTTCGGCGATTCTGCACGAACCTTCCGTTTTGTTTCTCGATGAACCGACTTCGGGTGTCGATCCGCTTGCGCGTCGTGCCTTTTGGAAAATGATTAACGAATTGGCTGATCGCGGCGTGGCTATTTTGGTGACGACGCATTATCTTGAAGAAGCCGAACAATGCAATCGTTTGGGTTTTATGGTCGCGGGCGAAGTCGTTGCGACCGGCACGCCGACAAGCGTTAAAGCCGCGCAAAGCGGACATTTGATCGAACTTATCACCGACAAACCGCAAGCTGCGTCGAATCTTTTGAAAAAAGAATTGGAACGTTGGCGCGTTTCGCTTTTCGGCGATCGTCTGCACGTTGTCGTTGAAGAACATGTGCAAACGGGAATTGAAAATCTGAAAAAACGTCTTGCGGAAGCCGGAATCGAAGTTTTCGACGCGTATGAAGAAACGCGTTCGCTCGAAGACGTTTTTATCGCGGTCGTGGAAAGTAAAAGGGAAAATTGACTGGAACGCAAGCGGCTCGCTTGCACAAACGCGAAAGCGTTTGAAACAAGATTAATTGTTTACAATCTTGGATTTAATCAATGTTGATTAGCGTTTTTACAAACGCTTGCAAGCGAGCCGCTTGCGCTCCAATCGAAAGAATATGCGAAGAATCATTGCCCAAGCCAGAAAAGAAATCACGCAGGTTTTGCGCGACCGTTTGACGCTGACGCTCGCGCTGCTTTTGCCGTTGATTCTGCTTGCGCTGATGGGAACGGCAATCTCGCTTTCGGTCAAAGATTTGCCGGTCGTCGTGCAGGATTTGGACAATACGCCCGAATCGCGCAAATACATCGAAGCTTTTCGCGCGTCTTTGACGTTTCGCATCGTTGAATTAGCGACCGACGAACAGCCTGAACAGGCTTTGATGGAAAATCGTGCGCGCGGCGCGTTGATAATTCCGAGCAATTTCGGGCGCGACATCGAACGCGGCGCAAATACGGAAATCCAATTTTTGATTGATGCGAGTGATGCGAATACAGGAAATATTATGCGCGGCGCGGCAACGGCGGTCACGCAGAATTTCGTTAAAAATTTGCGTCCGAATCTGAAATTGCCGATCAAAGCCGACATTCGTTTGTGGTTCAATCCGGGCAGAGAATCGAGTAAATATATTGCGCCGAGTATGTTAGCGGTCGGTTTGTCGCTTTTTCCGCCGCTTCTCGGCGCACTCGCGATGTCGCGCGAAGGCGAACAGAAAACGATATTGCAGGTTTACGTTTCGAGCATTTCGGCGCGTGAATATCTGCTCGGAAAGATCGGCGCGTATTGGCTGATCGCGCTCGGCGAATGGATTTTGTCGATGCTTTTGACGTTCTTTTTGTTCGGTTTGAGTTTGCGCGGCGATCCGACGCCTTTGATAATTTCGACGGCGATCTATCTTTTCTGTACTGTCACTTTCGGCGTGATGGTCGGCGCGGCGATTCCGAATCAGGCGGCGGCGATCCAAGCCGTTCAGATCGCCGGATTTTTGCTTTCGTATCTGCTTTCGGGCGCGATTTTTCCGGTGCAGAACATTCCGTTTCCGCTCAACATCATTTCGCATATTATTCCGGCGCGTTATTACATCGAGGTCGTGCGCGACGCGCTCGTGCGCGGCGGCGGCTGGTCGGGCGTTTGGCACGTTCCGCTGGTTTTGGCGGCAATCGGACTTTTCTTTTTCATGGTCGCGTGGCGGAAAATGCGCAAAATGCAGGTATCGGCTTAGGGAAATACAAGAAAAAATTGCCTGCGAAATGAACGAAAGAAACGAAAATTAAAACAAATAAAGCTAAATATTTTTTTTTATACTTTTTCGTTCTTTTCGTTACTTTCGCAAGCAGAAAATAAAATGAAAAATTGGCTTCAAAATTTATTCGATCTGCGCTGGTTTGCGTTGATTCGAAAGGAATTTAATCAGATCAAACGCAATCGGCGGTTGGTGATAATGCTGATTATTCCGCCGACGATCAATATAATTTTGTTCGGTTTCGCGCTCGATCCGACCGTTTCAAATTTACGGCTCGGCGTGGTTGACGAAAGCAATTCGGCGCAAAGCCGTGAGCTGATTTCCGCGTTGACCGAAAGCCAGACTTTTACCGTTTCGCGTTATTATTTGTCGCAGAATGAACTCGGCGGCGACGTAAGTTCCGGCGATTTCGACGCAGGATTGGTGATTCCGTCGGATTTTGCGAAAAAGCGTCTGAACGGCGAAACTGCCGAAGTTCAATTCGTTGTTGACGCGGTAAATTCAAATACGGCAACCATCGTCAGCGGTTATGCGGGGCGAATTATCAATATTTTGAATCAGAGACTTTTACGCGAAAATCCGCCGCACAATATTCCGGTGATTTCTCAGCAAATTACGACCGCCGATTCGATTCAAACCGCGCAAATTCCAACCGTTTCCGCCGCGCCGAAACAGCCGAATGTCACGCCGCGCATCGCGCTTTTGTATAATCCGGGCTTGATAAATCCGTGGTTCATCGTGTCGGGATTGATCGGCGCATTGCTCGTTTTGCAAGGCTCGATCGTTTCGGCGGCGGCGATGGTGCGCGAAAAAGAAGTCGGCACGATCGAACAACTTTTGATGACACCCGCCGAATCTCTGGAAATTATTACGTCGAAGATCGCGCCGATTCTTTTTCTGCTTTCCGCCGATATTCTGCTCGCGCTGACCGTTTCAAAACTCGTTTTCAACGTCCCGTTTCGCGGTTCGTTTTTCGTCTTTTTCTTCGCCGGAATGCTCTGCGTTTTGTCGGGAATCGGCATCGGAACGCTGATCGCGACCTTTACTAAATCGCAGCAACAGGCGCAACTAATGGGATTTTTCGTCAATCCGCCGCTGATTTTGCTTTCGGGCGTGACGACTCCGGTCGAAGCGATGCCGAAATGGTTACAGCCTTTGACACTGCTCAATCCGGTTCGTCATTTCGGCATCATTTCGCGTAGTATTTTGCTAAAAGGCTCGGAACTTTACGTGCTTTACCCGAATCTGCTCGCGCTCGCCGCCTTTTGCATCGTCGTCGTCAGCATCAGCATGTGGCGTTTTCGCAAACAGCTTCAATAAATTCATTTCAACTTCTGTTTTTTCACGCCTTCGGATGTCAGTTTGACGGGCAGCATCAAACCTTTTTCGTCGAATTTGAGTTCTTCGATGCAGGTGACGCGGTGATTTGCCGCTTTTTCGCCGAGCGGGCGACGGTGATAGACGATGTACCAAAG
>DAITPE010000519.1:0-4307 GCA_036833775.1 Pyrinomonadaceae bacterium
TGCGAAATAGAAGTTAAAACACAAGCAGAGCGCGAGTTAAAAAACTTACTGCTTATAAATTCACGAAAGTTTTAAATATAGGCTTTCCGCCTTTTCACCCAAATTGTCGCACGAGATTGGAAGGAATTATCAAAGGAGTAAATGAAGATTAATGAAGTTATTTGAGAATCCAGAGGAATTCACGCATTACGGACGATTCTATGGAGTTCCTGTTTTTTTGCGAATCGATGATGAAGATTGTCCGACCATCGCAGGAACTAACTTGATTACTTCATTTCTGTTCACGGCTGCAACGTTCTTCCATAACTTTGTCATTGAGCGATTCAGTCAGATGTTTGCTGCAATTCTGAATCAACCTTATGAAGCTGGATTCCCAATAAAAGTTTGGGAGTTTGAAACAAATAATATGAGCGCATCCAAAAAAATAAATTCAAGCAATCTCGAAGCTGCTGCTTACGACGAAGAAACAAAGGCTTTGATTATCGAATTCAAAAACGGCAGCAAATATAAATACCCGGAATTTCCGCTCAATCTGTGGACGGATTTTGAAGCGACGTTTTCGGGCGAAGACGGCAAATCAGCCGGAAAGTTCTTTTTTGCAAAAATTCGCCACTTACCTTGTGAGCAAGTCGAGGAATAAATAATGAAACCGAAAACAGGATTTACCGCATTAGGAAAAAATATCTTCGTTCATAACAGCAAACAGATCGGATATACGCAAATGAGTTGCGATCTACCGGTGCAAATTTGCGATGAACAAACTCAGAAAGTTCTCGGCGAAGCCTCGCTGTGGTATTTCAATCAGCCCAAGAATTCGGTTCAGGACAATGTAAATGTCCAGCCGAATCAAAAATTGACGCTGACCGAAGACCGCTATGTGTATGCGACTTTCAGAGCTTTGTCCGAGGTTTTTCTTGCAAATCGCGGACTCGACTTTTCAAAGCCGGGCGTTTTGAAATCTGCCGTCGAGCTGCTTCAAGGTCGAACTGTCTATCCCAATCATCAATTCCAAGATATTTACAACTGGCTTGGCGTTGTCTCGAATGCCTATTGGGATGCGAAAGGCGAAAAATCAAACGGTATTCCCGGCATTAATTGTGAGATCAAGATCGATGCGTTTTTGAATTATCGAATCGCGTCCGGATTGATGATGAATCCTCCAGCAGTCAATGCAATGTCGTTGACTGTCTTCTTCGAGTTTGAATATTCCCATCCGCACATGGAGCGTTGGAAGTTTTGGGAAATGCTCGGCGAAGAAGTTGACGGCGATGTCGTCAGGATCATCGTCACAAAAATTCTGCGCTTCTTTGAAGCCAGTCTCGTTCCGGTCGGAGAAGACGATCTTGCGGTAAATCACAATGAAAATGCTGAAGAAGATGTCGAAGACTTAAGTGCGGCAAGTCAAGAACTGCCGAAAAATTCAAATTTAAACGAGGAAAAAACAATGAAATTGACACCGGAAATGAAAGAAAAACTCGGCATTAAATTCGACGGCGAAGATGTTCCTGAATCGGAATTATTCAAAGCTGCTGAATTGCTTGCCGGGCAGGTTGTTCAACTGTCATCTGAAACCAACATTGAATCGTTGAGAAAGCAAGCTGAACTTGCTGACAAACTTTTGGATGAAAAGCGCAGCGAGGTTATTCGTTTAGCCAAAGTCGCTGAATTGGGTTCGGATGAAGGTGAACTTGAAAAGGTTTTAGTTGACCAAATCAATGAGGCGGATTATGAACGTCTCGAAGGTTTGCACAAATACTACGAGAAACGAGCGGCGGAAAAGTTACCGAACAATGGACGCTCAAGTCTCGAAGGCAGCGAAGAAGTTCACGAAGCCGGAGACATTCCGAAAGCTAAGAAAAACGAACGGCTGCCAAAGGTCAAACATTAAATTTCAAAATTTCAAAAGGAGAAAGAAGCTAAATGAAAATCAGAGCAAATGTTGAAATGCTGGGAATCCCGGCAACCATCGTAAGTGCGAATCTGCCGCAAGGAACGTCTGTCAAAATCACTGCCGACGAAACGGTCGATAAAGCGACTGCTAACACGTTGACAATCGGCGAAGTTCGGAAATGTCACGAGTTGGCAAACAAAAAAGGAACGATTGAAACACCGTTCCGGGCGATTGCCGATTGCAAAGTTTCGGGCGGAACTGCACTGGTTGCCGGAGACTTTTGTAAAACTGGCGCACCGGACGGAACGACCGGGGAAGATACCGTCGCCAAGTTCGTGGTTGGCACTGATGCCGAAACACTGAAGCGTGGTGTGGTCTGGAAAGGCGCAGCAAACGGAGGGACGGCAACGATCCTGCTTTATTAGTCGGAAACGCACCGTAGTTCTAAGGAAAATCTAAGAAAAGGAAAAGAAAAAAATGAGTGAATTAAAAGGAAAAGTTAAAGGCATTGTCTCAACACTGGACGCAGTTCGCCGAAAGAAAAAGCGTGACATCAGTCTGCGCGACTTTATGTCTGAAGAATATGAAGACCGCTCGGTCGAGCATTTGTATCACGACAATGAAATTGATCCGCGATATACGACGCTCGGCGAACTGTTTGACGATGACGATAAGAAATTTCTTTCTGTCGAAATCGTGCGTGACGGTATCAAACGCGGAATGGGAACGTCTCTGCGTCAGAAGATTGCACAAGCTCGTGAAAGTTTGGCAACGACTCAAGGCGGAACGATCACGACAGACCGCAGCACGTATATCACACCGGAAACGATTCTCGATCCGGTTCAACGCGGAAATGTTCAGGCTTCGTTCTATCAGGATTTGATTATCGAAGATGTTCCGGTCACGAGCGACAGTGCAACGATGCCGCAAATCGATCTGTCTGATTCCGATGTCAAAGAAAAGACCGAAGGCTCAACGATTGAAACGGGTTATGTCGTTTACGGCTCAAAGAAAGTTGAATTGAAAAATCGCGGACGCGGTTTGAAGATTAGCTACGAAGCTCTTCGTCGCCACAATCTTAATTTCATTTCAATCTACTTCGAGCATCTCGGCAGACGACTCGGTTCACGGCTCAACCAAGACCTTGTAAATGTTTTGGTAAATGGCGATCAAGCGGACTCGTCAGAAAGCGCACCGGTCATCGGCGTGACGACGGTCAACACGCTGACCTATGCCGATGTGACGCGAGCATTCATTCGCTTGTCGCTGCTTGGCGTAATGCCGAATGCCATCGTTGCCAGTGAAAAAATGGCAAATATTTGGCTCAATCTGCCGGAAGTCAAAAATCGTCAGCAAGGAACGCCGATCATCAATTCACAATTGAAAACGATGATTCCGTCCGATCTCGACGTTTATGTTGCTCCGAACATGGATGCAGATCATTTAATGCTTGTCGATTCGTCACAGGCAGCGGTGCAGCTCACTGAACTTCCGCTGTTGCTTGAAACAGACAAGATCATCAGCAAACAATTGCAGGAAACCTACGCCTCGACCGTAACGGGATTTGCTAACGTTCAGCGCGATGGTCGCATGATTATCGATGTTGGTGAAGACTTCAGTCTCTTGAACTTCAACAACTATTCGTGGCTTGCAATTAACTAATTCAGCCTGAGTAAGAGCTGAGTTTTATCGGGGAAGCAGTTCGCTCTGCTTCCCAAAAGTTACAAAAACGAGAGGAAAAATTATGCCGAAAAGAAAATATGCATTAGCAACAGGCGCAGGAGTTTTTTTCGATGATGAAAGCGGTTTGAAAGTTCTGCAAGGCAAGATCGTTGAAGTCGATGCTTCAAAAGCTACCGAAAAAACACGACTGGCAATCTCCAGCGGAGCATTGCTGGAAGTTTCGGACGAGGAAAAATCTCAGCCGAAAGAAGGAAGCAAATCGAAGGATCAAACAAAAAGCGATCTTCCTGAAGACATTCCGGGACGTGACGCTTTCATTGCCGCAAATATGAATTTTGAATCAGTCAAAACTTTTGATTTTGAAACTGGCAAAGTTCCGGGGATTGGCGCACGAACGCTTCTTGCTTTAGGTGACTACCTTAAAAAGCCGGAAGAAACCAAATAAAAGAAAGTAATAAACAAAATGGACAAACTGATTGATACAACTTTTCTTCGAGGGCAATTCGATATTCACGCTGACATTGCTGACAGCCGTTTAGATAAGAATATCGGAGCGGCTTCGCGGCGACTGCGTAAATGGGTCGGTGACGAGTTTTATCAATCAGTTTTAAGCAAACCGGCAGAAGATGAACTGCGTGAAGATTTCCAGCTTTCAGAAGCAAATTTAGCTATGCATTTTGCGATTCTCGGTTTAAATACTCCGATCACGAGCAAAGGTATTTTGCAAAATACC
>DAITPE010000520.1:0-4295 GCA_036833775.1 Pyrinomonadaceae bacterium
CGATGCCAAACTTCTCGGATTTTCTGCGGAAAATTCAAAAAAGCAGATTGCATTGGAAACAAAGTTCGATGCTTCATTGAAAGCGGAGAATTTGCGCGAATGGATGAAGCGTTTATCGGCGCGACCGCATTTTGTCGGTTCGCAAACGGGCAAAGAAAACGCTGATTTTATGGTTGCGCTCTTTAAATCCTGGGGATTCGACGCAAAAACCGAACGCTTCGACGTTTTATTCCCGACTCCGAAGACAAGAGTTCTCGAAATGGTTTCGCCTGAGCGGTTTACGGCGAAATTAAACGAACCTGCACTCAAAGAAGACGCAACTTCAAGCCAGCAAAAGGAACAATTGCCGACATATAACGCATATTCGGGCGACGGCGACGTAACCGGCGATGTGGTTTACGCCAATTACGGCGTTCCGGCGGATTATGAAGAACTGGAAAAGCGTGGAATCGACGTAAAAGGGAAGATCGTTTTGACGCGTTACGGCGGTGCTTGGCGTGGAATCAAGCCGAAAGTTGCCGCTGAACACGGTGCGATCGCGTGTTTGATCTATTCCGATCCGCGTGACGACGGTTATTATCAAGGAGACGTTTATCCGAAGGGCGCGTGGCGCAATGAAAACGGAGTTCAACGCGGTTCGGTCGCGGATATGCCTGTTTTTCCCGGCGATCCGACGACTCCGAACGTCGGTTCCGTTTCAAATGTGAAAAGGCTCGACCGGAAAGACGCGCCGACGATCATGAAGATTCCCGTGATGCCGATTTCATACGGTGACGCGCTCCCGATTCTCAGAAATCTGGGCGGAACGACCGCACCGGCGAATTGGCGCGGCGCATTGCCGATCACCTACAAAATAGGCGGCGTAAACAATCTGAAAGTTCACTTTAAACTCGAATTTAATTGGGATATTAAACCGATCTACAACGTCATCGCCAAAATAGAAGGCTCTGAATTTCCCGATCAGTGGATCATTCGCGGCAATCATCACGATGCTTGGGTAAATGGTGCGGAAGACCCGATCTCAGGGCTTGTTACCGAATTGGAAGAAGCGCGTGGCATCGGCGAACTTCTCAAAACAGGCTGGAAACCGAAACGCACGATCATATATTGCGCGTGGGACGGCGAAGAACCCGGGCTTTTAGGTTCGACGGAGTGGGTTGAAACTCACGGAGATGAGCTTTCCAAGAAAGCAGTCGTCTATATCAACACCGATTCGAACGGTCGCGGCTTTTTAGGGATGGGCGGCTCGCACACTTTGGAGAAATTTATCAACGAAGTTGCGAAATCCGTTCCCGATCCGCAGGTTAAAATGAATGTTTGGGAACGTGCGCGGGCGGCACAGCTCGTTGCCGGCTCTAATGCGTCAAGAAGGGAAGCGAAAAACCGCACTGATCTTAAAATAGGTGCGCTCGGTTCGGGTTCGGACTTCACTCCATTCTTACAACACCTCGGTGTCGCGTCGTTAAACCTCGGTTTCGGCGGCGAAGACGGCGGCGGTTCTTATCATTCGATCTATGATTCGTTCGATCATTACACGCGCTTCGGCGATACGGACTTTGCATACAGCGTTGCGCTTTCCAAAGTCTGCGGACATTCTGTTTTACGCTTTGCAAACGCCGATGTTTTGCCGTTCGAGTTTACAAATTTTGCTTCGACCGTTAATGAATACGCAAATGAAGTGATAAATTTGACCAATTCGATGCGTGACGAGACGGAAGCGATGAATGAATTGATTACAAGCGGAATGCTGCAAGCAGTGCAAAACCCGAAACAAAAATACATCGCGCCGAAAAAGGAAATGCCCGTTCCCGAACTGTCATTCAAGCCATTGCAGACGGCTGTGGCGCATTTGCGCGAAAGCGGCGAGAAATATCAATCGTTAATTGCAAAGAAAAATCCTTCGACGGCGGTTCAGCGCGATCTGAACGCGGTTTTGTACAAAACGGAACGTGCTCTGACGAACGAAAAAGGCTTGCCGAAACGCGAATGGTTCAAACATCAGATTTACGCGCCCGGATTTTACACGGGATACGGCGTCAAAACCTTGCCCGCGATTCGTGAAAGCATCGAACAGCGCGATTGGAACGAAGCGGCGAAACAAATTCGTCTTGTTTCCGAAACGATCGAAAACTTTGCGAACGAGATCGATAAGGCAATTGCAATTGCAAATAAATAAAAATGTCAGAAGTTTTAACTGAAATTAAAGATTCGATTCTATTTATCACGCTCAATCGTCCCGATAAGCGGAACGCTTTGAACGATGCTTTGATAAATTCGTTGAAAGACGAACTCAAAAAAGCCGATGCGGACGAAAATCTGCGCGCTGTCGTCATCAAAGGCGCGGGTAAAGATTTTTGTTCGGGCGCAGATTTGTCCGCTTTGCAGAAAATCGCCGAGAGCGACGTGCTTGAAAACCTGTGGGACGCAGAAGATTTATTGGAATTGTTCGCCGTTATCAGAAAAGTGAAGATTCCCGTGATCGCGGCGGTTCACGGACGCGCATTAGCGGGCGGCTGCGGTCTGGCAACGGCTTGCGATATTGTTTTAGCGGCAGAAACGGCGCGATTCGGTTATCCCGAAGTCAAAATAGGCTTCGTTCCCGCGATGGTAATGGCGATTTTACGAAGAAATCTTTCGGAAAAGCGTTCGTTCGAATTAGCTACGCAGGGTTTTGAATTTACATCCGAAGAAGCGGAAAGATTCGGTTTGATAAATCGCGTTTTTGCCGACGAAACTTTCGAAGAAGATGTCAAAAATTATGTTTCCGTTTATGAAAAAGTTTCGCGTTCGGCGGTTGTTTTGTCGAAAAAACTTTTATATCAGATGGACGGAATGAATTATCAGACAGCTTTGGAAGCCGGAGCAGAAGTAAATACGATCGCACGGCTGACCGAAGATTGTCAGAAGGGAATTGCGCGATTTTTAAATAAATGAAATAGCCGCGAAAAGGCACAAAAGACGCAAAAAAAGGAACAATCTTGATGTTGTATTTTTTGTGATTTTTGTGCCTTTTCGCGGCTATGTGAATTATGCCTCGACGATTTCGACGTTTGTTTCGATCAAGTGTTTCGGGATCAAGGCAGGGAAATACGCCATAATTTCCTCGACTTTCGGACGACCGCCCGCGAAACCCGTGACGGCAGGCGGACCTGTCAAGATCAACGGCGCGAGTTCTTTCGTGAATCTTTCGACATCGGCTTTCGACTGTCCGCGCACGCCGAAGCGAAGCTGGACTTCGGGAATATTCGCGTCGGGTTCTCCTGAAAGATGTCCGTGCGTTGCATTTACGCCGACGAATTCGGTCAAGATCACGTCGAATTTCAAACCGAGGTTTTCGAGCCGTTGACGAAGTATCTTGTCGGCGGCTTTGGCTTTCTCGAAAGCGTCGGGATAGGCATAGACGAGCGTTCCGACCGCTTTCCATCCGGCAGAATATGCAATGGAAACTTTGTAGAATTCGGTGTTTTCGTTGCCTTTGATGCCGAAAACCTTAACGCGGTCTTCGCCGTCGTCGGAAAGGTTGATGGACGTGAAATCGGCGACGACGTCGGGCGTGATATACGCTTTGGGATCGCCCATTTCGTAGAGTAATTGCTCTTTGACCGATTGGATATTGACGCGACCGCCCGTGTTTTCGTGTTTGGTGACGATGAAATCGCCGTTCGACGAGGCTTCGATGATCGGGAAGCCGATGTTTGCGAGATCGGGGATGTTTTGCCAATCGTATTGACAGTTGCCGCCCGAAACCTGCCCGCCGCATTCGATAATATGTCCCGCGATCGTTCCGGCGGAAACCTTGTCCCAATCTTCGAACGACCAACCGAACTCATACATCAAAGGCGCGAGCGTCAAACCCGTATCCGTCAAACGACCGCCGACAATGATCTGCGCGCCTTGCGCAAGCGCATCGACTAGCGGCTTTGCACCGAGATAAACGTTTGCCGATTGGACTTTATCGCGGATCGCGGAAAGCGGTTCGCCCGTTTCCATATTTTTTATCTCGAAACCTTTTTCAGCGAATTCGTCGAGGCGACCGAGAATATCGTCGCCCGTTACAACGCCGATTTTGACCTTTCCGCTCAAACCCAATTCTTCGGCGACGGCTTTGATGGCTTCGGCACAACCTTTGACGTTTACGCCGCCCGCGTTGCTGAGAACTTTGATGTTCTTTTGGACGCAATCGGGAAGTATCTCGCGCATCAAAGAAACGAAATCGCGCGCAAAACCCGCATTCGGATCGCGCTGACGCTGTTTTTGAACGATGCTCATCGTGACTTCCGCCAGATAATCGAGCA
>DAITPE010000521.1:0-4285 GCA_036833775.1 Pyrinomonadaceae bacterium
ATGCCCGGTCGGCGGTGAGAAATTCAAAGCACGCTATTTGGGCACGCATTCAACGTATGGTCGTCATCTCGATTGGGAACCCGTTTCTTATATGCGTTTTCCCGTTCCGATTCCTGTTTGTCCGAGCAACGGTTTTGTAATAACTAAAGAAAAATACAGCAAAGAAGAATTAGAAAAACTAAAAAAGGTTATTGAATCGAAAACTTACAAAGATTTGTATGCTCAAAAACACGCGACGTTTTATCTCTATGCAAAAATTAAAGAGTTAAACGAAGAAAAGTTTGACGACTATTGGTGGTTATATCTCAATGCTACCTGGGAAGCCGACAACTGCAAGAATAAAGTTCGTTATAAAGAATATGCCTTAGAGGCGATTTCGGCAGGCATGAAAAGACTCGCCGAATTGAAAGATTCCGAACAGACTTATTGGGTTCTGAAAACAATCATTGCCGATATGCATCGGCGGATTGGTGATTTTAAGACGGCACAGGAATTAGTAGATAAATACGGAACGCCTTCGTTGAAAGACAAAGAAACAAACGAATATTTTCTGTTGGCAAAAACGCTTTTGCAAAAGGCTATTAAAGAAAAAAATACGGATCGAGTTCCGATCAAAGATGCCGGAAACGATAATGATTAGTTAGCAATTTTTACCAAAAAATCTATCAAAACTTTGATAATTTGATGGATTTTTTTGTTTTGTCCTGATGTCGCTTTTTCAATACGAAAGAATAAGTCGATAAATTAGTGGAAACGGTGCAAAAGGTGATCGAAGTTTTTGCTTAAAATATAATTGATAAGATGCTAATCGAAACTTTGAAAAAACTGTATAAACGCGATTTGAATAAGCTGAAAACCGAACTCGAAACTTATCGGTCGGAAGGCGCGATTTGGAAAACGGCGCAAGATATTCCGAATTCGGCGGGTAATTTAACCTTGCATTTGCTCGGAAACTTGAATACTTACATCGGCGCGGAAATCGGGAAAACGGGTTACGTTCGCCAACGCGAGTTAGAGTTTTCGACGAAATACGTTCCGCGCAACGAATTGGTCAAACAGATCGAAGAATTGAGCAAAACGGTCGAAAATGAGTTTGAAAGTTTGTCGGACGAAGATTTGGAAAAAGACTATCCGCAAATCGTTTTCGACGACAAAATGACGACCGGATATTTTTTAGTTCATCTTTCAACTCATCTTGCTTATCATCTCGGGCAGATAAATTATCATCGTCGTCTGCTCGATGAGGTTTGATTGAAAATTTTATTTTTCGGCAAATTTCTCAACTACTTTCAAAAAATTTTCCATCACAGCGTTTTTTTCATTAAAACGCCAAGTCGTGTAAAGACTTGAGTTTGCAGGGATTTTAATAAATCTGATTTCTTCGGTCAAATAATGCGAATACGAAAAAGGCATTATCGAAATTCCCAAACCTTTCGCAACTAAACCAAGCAGCGTCGCGCCGAAATCCGATTCAAAACGCACTTTCGGCGAAAATTCGGCTTCAGTAAAAATTGCACGAAGCTGTGCCGCGTGTTCGCTTTGCCCATTAAGCGACGGAAGCACGAACCATTCATCTTTTAATTTGCGCAAATCGATTTCACTTTGCTGATTGATCGGATGATTTGCCGAAACAACTAGCGCGAAATTTTCCGTCATCAGCATTTTAGATTCGAGTTCCTTCGATTTTGTGACTTCCCGATTAAACGCCAGATCGATGCGGTGTGTGAGCAGTGATGAATCAACGTCAATCGCGTCAACTTCAAACATTTGCACAAGAATGTGCGGATGTTTTTCGGCGAGTTCGTTCAAGATTTTCGGCAAAACCGAAAACGTGATCGAAGCCGGATGACCGATGCGAAGCGTGCCGATCTCACCGTCGGAAATCTGTTTGGCGCGGCGCGTAACGCTTTCAAAATCAATTAAAATTTTGCGAAATTCCGTCTGCAAAAATTCGCCTGCGGCAGTTAGTTTGACATTTCGTTTATCGCGTTCGAAAAGCGAAAATCCGAGTTCATATTCCAAACTTTTGATCTGACGACTTAAAGCAGATTGCGTGATGAATACTTTTTCGGAAGTTTTCCAAAAATGCAGCTCGTCGGCAAGCGCGAGAAAATATTTGATCTGCTGTAAATTCATTTTTAATTTATATTTTGCATCAATCAATGCGAATTTAGCATTTTTCTGCATTAAAAAATAGTGTAAATTATCTTTCGTGATCATCAGAAAAGCAAAAATCGAAGAACTTGAAACGCTGCTTGAATTTGAGCAAGGCATCGTTACGGCAGAACGTTTTTTTAATCCGACTTTGAAAGACGGCGAAATTCATTATTACGATCTGGCAAAATTGGTCGAATCAGATATGTCAGACGTTTTTGTTGCCGAAATCGACGGCGAAATCGTCGCGTCAGGTTACGCGTTGGAAAAAGAAGCGAAAGATTATCTGAAACACGAAAAATATGCGTATCTCGGATTTATGTATGTAAAACCCGAATTTCGCGGCAAAGGTGTGAATCAAAAGATTTTAGATGCTTTGCTCAATTGGGCGAAAGAGCGGAATTTAACAGAAGTTAGGCTGGAAGTTTACAAAGAAAATGCTTCGGCGATCAGAGCCTATGAAAAAGCCGGTTTCAAATCTTTACTTCTGGAAATGCGGATGGAAATCTAATGAAAATGGAGATCAGAAAAGTAAAACTTTTAGACGCGAATCAAATTGCCGAGATTTATAATCATTACATTCTGACTTCGCACGCAACATTCGAGATCGAAACGGTCGATGTTGACGAAATAGAAAGACGAATCGAAGAAATTTCCGCAAATTATCCGTATTTCGTTCTGTGTGAAGAAGATAAAATTCTCGGCTATGCGTATGCTTCGCGCTACAAAAGCCGTGCGGCTTATAAACCTTCGGTCGAAATTTCGGTTTATGTGCGAAACGGAATTCATCAAAAAGGAATCGGAACGAGGCTTTACACAAAATTATTTGAAGAACTTAATAAAACGGAAATTCACGCGATCATCGCAGGAATTTCTTTGCCGAATGAAGCCAGCGTAAAGCTTCACGAAAAATTCGGGATGAAAAAAGTCGCGCATTTTGAAGAAGTCGGATTTAAGTTCGAACGTTGGATCGACGTCGGTTATTGGGAAATTATAAAAAGATGATGAAAGAGCAAAAATACTTAAATTTTCTCGGCTGGTTCGGCGGAATCGTTTGTTTGACGGGTTACGGACTGATAACTCAAAAATTCTTGCCGAGCGATTCAATAATCTTTCTGATAATGAATTTCGTCGGCTGTATCTGTTTGATTTTTTACACTTTTCACAAAGGCGCATTTGCCAATGCCGCACTGAATTCGGTTCATTTGTTGATAACGATTTTGGCATTGAGCCGTTTGATTTTCGGGTAAAAAACTATGATAACAATAAAAAGAACAAATTCGGACGATGCGGATTTTCAAAATTTGGTGCGTGATTTGGACAAAGAATTGGCAATTCGTGATGGCGATGAACATGCTTTTTACGCGCAATTTAATAAAATCGATATGATCAAGCACGTCATCGTCGCATACGAAAACGAAACGGCGGTCGGTTGCGGCGCGATCAAAAGTTTTGACGAAAATTCGATGGAAGTAAAACGAATGTTCGTGCCGGACAATCAACGAAATAAAGGAATTGCAATGCTCGTTTTGAAAGAATTGGAAGCTTGGGCAAACGAACTCGGATTTTCCAAATGCGTTCTTGAAACAGGTTTGAAACAGCCCGAAGCAATTCGTCTTTACGAAAAAAACGGCTATGTAAAAATTCCGAATTACGGTCAATATATCGGAATGGACAACAGCATCTGTTTTGAAAAAATGATCTCATAAAAAACTTTTGTGGAAAAATATTATGAAAAGAAACTTTAAGGAAATCAGCGATAAGATTGAGAAAGAATACGATAATTTTCTTCTTGAAACCGTCAACAATCATTCTTTGAGAATGGCGGTTATGAAAGGCGAATATAAATGGCATTATCACGAAAATTCGGATGAGCTTTTTATAGTGCTGGAAGGAGAGTTGAAAATCGAGATAAAAAATCAGGAAACAGTATTCTTAAAGTCGGGCGATTTTATCAAAATTCCTGCGAAAACGATTCATAAAACAAGTGCTATTGGTAGAACCGTAAATTTGTGTTTTGAAAAAGACGCAGACGATACTTTTTTTCTTGAATAAGCTTAATGAATTAATCTTTATCTTAAATCTCTTTAGAAAATGACTGAAATAAAAATCAAGATCGCGCAAAAAGAAG
>DAITPE010000522.1:0-4274 GCA_036833775.1 Pyrinomonadaceae bacterium
GGCAAGCCTGCTAAAGAAGATTCTGCACCGCCGCCGACAGGCGATCCGAGCGCAAAGAAATAATAAAAAAGGCGAGGGTTTTTCAAAACTCGCCTTTAATTTTTATTTTTCTTTTATCTCAAAAACTTTTCCGCTGACGTTAAATTTATTTTGAATAACATTTGTCGTTTTCGCGTCGGCACTTCCTGAAAATCCGGGTTGTTCGCCGCCGATACTTAACGAAAATTCGCCCGGTTCGATCACGCGTCTGCCGTCATCCAAAATCACGGACATTTGACGCGGATTGATGGTAAATTTAACTTTTCGGGTTTCGCCCGCTTTTAAATATACTCTTTCCACGCCGACCAAATTGCGAATCGGAACGGGAACTGAAGCATTCGTGTCGCTCAAATAAAGTTGCACAACTTCATCGCCTGCAATATTGCTAACATTGTTTACATCAGCAATTACCGTCAAACTTGCGCCTGCCGAAATGCTTTTTTTGACGGCTAGATTGCTGTATTCAAACTTTGAAAAGCTCAAACCATAGCCGAACGGATAAAGTGGAGTTTTGCGGAAATAGCGGTAAGTTTTGCCTTCCATTTTGTAATCGTCAAACGGCGGAAGATCGTTGATTGACTTGTAAAAGGTGACCGGAAGGCGACCTGCGGGATTGTAATCGCCGAAAATAACATCGGCGATCGCCGCGCCGCCGAATTGTCCGGGATACCAAGCGTGAAGAATCGCTGGAAGATTTTCGTCTTCCCAATTTAACGCCAACGCGCTTCCGCCCATCGTCACCAAAACGACGGGTTTTCCGAGCGCGTGAACGGCTTTGATCAAATCCTCCTGCGGTTTTGGAAGCGTAATATCCGTTCGGTCGCCGCCGCGAAAGCCTTCGGTTTTAACATCCATTTCTTCGCCTTCGACCGACGGATTAATTCCCATCACCATTACGACGACATCGGCTTGTTTTGCTTTACTCAAAGCGTCTTCGCGCAAATTATTTTGTGCGTTCGGCGGATTCCAGAAGAGTTTTGCCGATGCATAATGATTGTTGTTCTCGATATATTCGACGCGCAAATCATAAGTTTTGCTTTTTTCAAAGTCGAAATCCGCCGATAAATTACGAGTTCGCGGATTTTTACTTTCTTCGAGAATTAATTTGTTGTCGAGAAACACTTTAACCGCGCCGTTACTGCGCCAGCCAATCTGATATTTTCCCGATTCCTGCGCCGTTAATTTTCCCGTCCAGCGAATCGAAAAATTATCTTCGTTTACTTCTTTTGCAGGACTCAAAGAACCCCAATTGAAATTTATTTCCTGATCGTTTCTGACCAAAACAGGCGTTCCGCTGAAATCGCGATTGTTGAAATATTCACCTTTCAAACCGCTTTTTCCGTCTGTCGAAAGACTTTCCGAATCGATCGGTTCGAGCAAGCTTCCGGTCGGATACATTCCTTTTGAATACAATACTTTAGTTTGTTTTGAAACCTTTTGCCGAATGCCTTCCAAAGCGTTTATTGAGACCGAAGGCTGACCGTTGTAATTGCCTAAAAGCACTTCGTTATCGTTTGCATTCGGACCGATGACGGCAATCGTTTTCACATCTTTTTTGAGCGGCAAAATTCCTTCGTTTTTCAATAAAACCAACGATTCGCGCGATGCTTGCAAAGCCAATTTATGATGTTCGGGCGTGTCGTTTTGCGAATAAGGAATGTTTGCCCATTTGACCATTTCGGGCGGATCGAACATTCCCAACCGAAAACGAATTTTGAACAAATTTTTGAGCGCAACATCGATTTCTTTTTCGGAAATCAAACCTTTTTTCACGGCTTCTGGCAAAGATTTATATTCGTTTCCGCAGGTCAGATCGGTTCCTTTTTTGACTGCTAGAGCCGACGCTTCGGCTTCGGTCGGCAAAAATTTGTGACGGATATAAATGTCGTCGATCGCGCCGCAATCTGAAACGACGTGACCGTTAAATTTCCATTCGCCACGCAAAATATCAACCATCAATTTGTCGCTTGCACAAGCGGGTAAGCCCAAAAATCGGTTGTAAGCGCACATCACGCCCGTCGCTTTTCCGTCCAAAATCGTCGTGCGGAAAGCAGGCAAATAAGTTTCTCGCAGATCGCGTTCGGAAGTGATCGCGTCGAAAGTGTGTCGTTCGGGTTCGGGACCGCTGTGAACGGCGAAATGTTTGACCGCCGCCGAAGTCTTCAAATATTTCGGATCGTTTCCCTGCAAACCTTTGACGAAAGCCGTGCCGAGTTTTCCCGTTAAAAACGGGTCTTCGCCCCAAGTTTCCTGTCCGCGTCCCCAACGCGGATCGCGGAAAATATTGATGTTCGGCGACCAAAACGTCAAACCTTTGTAGCGTCCGTAATCGTTTTTGCGAACCGCTTCGTGATGTTTCGCGCGGGCTTCGGTCGAGATTACGTCGGCGGCATCAAAGATCAATTTTTCATCGAAAGTCGCCGCCATTCCAATCGCTTGCGGAAAAACGGTTGCAATTCCGGCGCGCGCAACGCCGTGAAGTGCCTCGTTCCACCAATCGTAAGCAGGAACGCCGAGACGCGGAATTGCCGGCGCGGAATTTTGCATTTGCAAAGCCTTTTCTTCCAGAGTCATCCGCGAAATTAAATCGTCAACTCGTTTATCTATCGGTAGTTTCGGGTTTTTATAAGGCAATATTTCATTCTGAGCAGACGCTTTCGGAACGAACCCGAAACATATTGAAAACAGTAAAATTGAAACGAATAAACGCTTAAAGTTTTGCATAAATTATAAGAAAATCGCCGCTTTGACAGATTTGAAATTTTTTTTATTTTTGCTTTTCCAGTAAAAGCAAATAGACATCGTTTTCGCGCAATTTTAGTTTTTTTGTAAATGTTTTATTTTTTTCGATCTTGACCGAAGCCGTTTCAGTCGGAGAACCGTTCGTTTTTTCTGCCAGAGATTTTACTTGTTCACGCGAAAGATGTTGTGGCGAACCGATCGTTAAATATTCTGTGTAAACGTCGTTAGCGCGATAACCGACCGAATAAACTGTTAATTTATAATTTCCGCTCGATAAATTTGCAAGCGAGATTTCGACATCGCCGATGGCTTTTGAAGGCAAATCTTTTTTGTAAAATACTTGATTGCTTTCGGTCGTGATCGGCGGCGAATAATTCCAAAGCAAGATTTGTGCGCCTTTTTGGTTTCGGCAAGCCCAACTTTCTGCGTCTTGATTGACCAATTCTTCTTCGCCGAGCTGATTTAAAAATTTGTAAGAATAAAACGATGGCTTTTTCAGACCTTGAAAATTTATCAAACCGAAACCGCCGTGAAACGGTGACGGAACTGTTCCGTTTTCTTCAAAAATATCGGTAAAAGTCCAGTATGAAAGCGAATCGGCAAAACCTTCCGCGCCTTTTAATTTCGACAAAATATAAGCCGCCGAAACATACGAATCGTGAACTGGGTCGCGCGATGAGTATGATGCGCTCCATTCGGTATAATGCAGCGGCAAATTCGGTTTTGCAGATTCTTTAATTTTTTGCCGAACTTCACGAACGCCTGCAATTATCGCCTCGGAACTCGTGTCCAAAAACAATTTTTGATTGCCGTGGCCGTCAAAACCGATTCCTTTCACGCCGTAATCGTGTGTTGTGATGAAATCGATCGGAACGTCGTTTTTCGCGGTAAAATCGATCGTTTCAGTGATCCAGCCGCGTCCCGCAGTTGCCGGACCACCAACGCGGTAATTTTTGGAAACGCTTTTTACCGCTTTCACCGAAACATCGTAAAGTTTGAAATATTCGGCTTGCGTTCCCGAGAAAAAAATATCCAAATTCGGTTCGTTCCAAATCTCGAAATACCAAGTTGCAACTTCTTTTTCGCCGTAACGCGCCGTCCAATGTTCGACCAAAGCCTTGATCAAATTTGCCCATTTTTCGTAATCTTTCGGCGGCGTAATGTTTCCTTTCCACCAAAAAATGGTTTTCGTTCCGCTTGCCAATTTTTCAGGCATAAAACCGAATTCGACAAAAGGCTTCATTCCTTTGTCGAGAATCGCGTCGTAAACCGCGTCGATATATTGAAAATTATATTTCGGTTTTCCGGTTTTATCCTCTGAATAAACGCCTAATTCGTCCTGTAAAAGTCCGTGAAAACGAATGTATTCAAAGCCGCATTCACGCCTGACGGTTTCAAATTGCGCTTGCCAATCAGCCCGCAAACCTTCTGCCGCGCGACCTGCGCCGATCGTTTTTTTGAAAAATTTGTCGTGTTTTCCTTTGACGGCGTTG
>DAITPE010000523.1:0-4273 GCA_036833775.1 Pyrinomonadaceae bacterium
ATTGAAAGGCATCGGTTTTCAGACCGGCGCAGCGTGGGCTGATTACGACCGCGACGGTGATCTCGACGTTTTCGTTCCCGGCTACGTTTCGCTCGATCTGAATAATCTGCCCGTTTTCGGAAGCTTGAAAACTTGTTATTACAAAGCGATTCGCGTTCAATGCGGTCCGCGCGGCTTACCCGGAGAAAGAGATTATTTTTTTCGCAATAAAGGCGACGGCACATTTGAAGAAATCGCCGAAAAGATCGGCGTGGCGGACAAAGCAAAATATTTCGGTTTAGGCGTAATTTTCGGCGATTACGACAACGACGGCTGGCTTGATCTCTTTGTCGCTAACGACAGCTCGCCGAATTATTTGTATAAAAATAACCGTGACGGTACTTTTTCCGACGTTAGTTTTACGCAAGGCGTGAGTTATAACGCCTCAGGCGACGAGCAGGCAACGATGGGCGTTGCTTTCGGCGATTACAACAACGACGGCAATTTAGACCTTTTCGTGACGAATTTTGAAAACGAAGTTAATATTCTTTACCGAAATCTCGGCGGCAAAGGCTTTCTCGATGTTTCGGCAGAATCGAAAGTCGCACAGCCATCGAAACCATTTGTCGGATGGGGAACGTCTTTCGTAGATTTCGACAACGACGGTTTTTTCGATCTTTTAACTGCCAACGGACACGTTTATCCGCAGATGGAATTTCTGAAAACCGAAACCGTCGCAGGTTTTCGCCAGCCTTTATTGCTTCAGCGAAATTTGGGAAACGGAAAATTCGAAGATGTCACGAAATTTTCGGGATTGCAGAATTTACCTTTGTTTTCAGGGCGCGGCGCGGCTTTCGGCGATTTTAACAACGACGGTTTGATCGATGCTTTGATCGTAAATTTGGGCGCAGTTCCGACCGTTTTGCTTAATACGAGCGAAAATCAAAATCAAAGCGTGACGTTTAAGTTGATTCAAAGCGAAAAAAATAAAGACGCGATCGGCGCACGAATAACTCTAAAAACCGACAAACGAACATTGATGCAGGAAGTCGAAGCAGGCGCGAGTTACTTATCGCAAAACGATTTTCGGCTTCATTTCGGACTCGGAAACGGCGAAAAAATTCAAACGGTCGAAGTTCGTTGGAGCGACGGCAAAATAGAGACGATTTCAGGCGTTTTGCCGAATCGCATTTTAACCGTAACGCAAAATAAAGGAATTACCGGCGCGCGCGATTTCAGCCCGCGTCAAAATAATTAATCAATTAATTTCAAGGAAGTTAAATCAAATGAACAGAATATTTACATTGATCGGTTTCGTATTTTTAACGGCAATTTGTTTCAATATCAGCGCACAACAATCCGCGCCCGCAGGTGCAGGCGACAAGGATTTGCGCGACACGGGTATCAGAACGCGTTCAATTGATCTCGAACGCGTTGACCGCGATGCACATAAAACCGATAAATCGAAAACGAATAAGAAAGATGCTCAAGCCGAAGATCGTCTGGCGATAAAATATGCCGAAATCAAAGCCGATTTCGAACAAATTCAGATGTCGCAAGACATGATCATCAAAACGTATCAAGGCACGGGCAAAATTAATTACGAAGTGATCGGCAAATCTGCACAGGAAATCAACAGCAGTGCCGCGCGTTTGAATTTGAATTTATTTCCCGTAACGGAAACGAAAAAAACCGACGAGAAAAAAGACGAAAAAGCGGAAACGCAGCCGAAAACCGCAAAAAGCATTCGTGATCTGATCGTAGATTTAGACAACACGATCGGCAGTTTTGCGACGAGTCCGATGTTCCAAAATTTAAGAGTCGTTGACGCGGCGGTTTCGGCTAAAGCCAAACTCGATCTGGAAAAAATAATGGAATTGAGCGCGGAAATTAACACCGAAGCGCAAAAATTAACGGCTGGTGAAAAATAAAAATTAATTTCATTATTTTTCAAACAGCAAATAATCTCGGTTGTCGGATAAAGTTGTGTCTTTTTTTTGATTTCAAACAATGGAAAAAACTAACTCGTTGAAAATCAATCACATAAATGAACGCCATTCTCTAATATTGGCGTTTTTTATTTTGTTTTGTTCTGTTTTCATCTTTGGAAACGCGCAAATTTCCGCGCAGGTTTTAGGCGATACGGAAGATGTCAGCCGCGATTTTCAGCGGTTTGAAAATGTTTATTTCATCGGAAACCGCATGACGGATTTCGACACGAAAAACGGAACCGGAAACATTGTTTGGGACAGATATTTGCGCTCGACTTCGCTTAATTTCAACAAAGTCGATCTCGGACTTTCAAAGGGAAAAGCGACCGAATTTCCCGCGACCGAATACGACGAAAATCCTTCGCTTCCCTTTTCTATTTCGTTCGTCAGCCCGCGCACGATTCGTCTGCGTTTCAATTCGCGTCCGACGAGTTTTGATGACGGAAATTCACTGATGCTCGACGGCGTTCCTAAGAAAGATAATTCGTGGAAAGCAAGCGAAACGGCGGACGAAATCGTTTATACAAGTGAATTCGGCAAAGTAAAAATCGTCAAAAATCCTTTTCATATCGAATTTTACGATAAAAACGGAAAGCTTATGACGCGCACACAGAATTTGAACGATCCGAAATCGTTTCTTTCTTCGACGCCGTTTTCGTTCGTGCGCCGCGCAAGTGATTTGAGCCGACGTTTTGCCGCGACATTTTCGCTCGCGGCGGACGAAAAAATCTTCGGCGGCGGCGAATCTTTTACACGGCTTAATAAACGCGGTCAGAAAATGAATCTGACAACGCGCGACGCGATGGGCGCACAAAGTCAGTTGATGTATAAACCGATTCCCGTTTTTTTGAGCAGTCAAGGCTACGGAATGTTCGTCCACACGTCCGCGCCTGTCACGTTCGATTTTGGGCAATTTTACGACGCGCACAACACGATCTATTCGGCTGACGATCAACTCGATCTTTTCGTTTTTCTTGGCGATCCAAAGGAAATTTTGTCGGAATACACGAATTTAACGGGAAAAAGTCCGGTTCCGCCGCTTTGGTCGTTCGGTTTTTGGATGAGCCGAATTACTTATAAGTCCGAAGAAGAAGTCAGAAATGTTGCCGCAAAGCTTCGTGAAAATAAAATTCCGGCGGACGTGATTCATCTCGACACGGGCTGGTTTGAAACCGATTGGCGCAGCAATTACGAATTTTCCAAAACGCGTTTTCAAAATCCGCAGAAAATGATTTCGGATTTGAAACAGCAAGGTTTTCACGTTTCGCTCTGGCAATATACGTATTTCACGCCGAAAAATGAACTTTTTAAGGAACTGACCGCGAAAAATCTCGCCGTTCGCAACGAAGGCGGCGCGATGCCGTTTGAAGATGCGATTCTCGATATGAGCAATCCGAACGCTGTGAAATGGTATCAGGACAAACTTTCCGCGCTTTTAAAACTCGGAGTCGGCGCGATCAAGGTTGATTTCGGCGAAAATGCGCCGATTTCGGGACAATATTTTTCGGGCAAATCGGGACTTTACGAACATAATCTGTATCCGCTTCGCTACAACAAAGCGGTCGCCGACATTACGAAACAAACGACGGGCGATTCGATCATCTGGGCGCGAAGTGCATGGGCTGGAAGTCAGCGTTATCCGCTTCATTGGGGCGGCGATGCGGAAAATACGAATTCGGCGATGGCGGCAGAATTACGCGCCGGACTTTCGTTCGGGCTTTCGGGTTTTACTTATTGGAGTCACGATGTCGGCGGTTTTGTCGAACGTGCACCGCGCGATCTTTACCGCCGTTGGATGGCTTTCGGCGTTTTGACTTCGCACACACGCGCACACGGCGCACCGCCGCGCGAGCCTTGGGAATACGACGAGCAATTGACCGAAGATTTTCGCCGTGCGCTGAATTTACGTTATTCGCTGATGCCGTATATTTACGCGCAAGCAAAAGATTCTTCCGCGAAAGGTTTTCCGATGCTGAGAACTTTGTTTTTCGAGTTTCCCGAAGATGAAACGTCGTGGCTGATCGAAGACGAATATATGTTCGGCGAAAATCTACTCGTCGCGCCGCTTTTTGAAGATAATCAAACGACGCGCAAAGTTTATCTTCCCAAAGGCGTTTGGATCGATTATCAAAGCGGAAAAACTTATCAAGGCGAAAAATGGCACGAGATCGCGGCGGGCGAAATTCCGATCGTTTTGCTCGTCAAAAACAATTCCGTTTTGCCGTTGGTGAAAACGGCGCAAAGCACTTCGGAAATCGATTGGAACAATGTCGAACTAAAAGTTTTCAGCACCGACAATGCAA
>DAITPE010000524.1:0-4273 GCA_036833775.1 Pyrinomonadaceae bacterium
AAAATTTCCCCAAATGTCTTCTGTTCCTTCAAAAAGACGACGCGGATTTTTTCCTTCGGAATCGGCGAGAAAGAGCGAATTTTTACTGTTTTCGGACGTGCTGTAAAGAATCGAATTGTCGATCGGGGAAACGGAAATGCCGAAAGCGACCGAGGAATTTACGGTCAATTGCTGTTTGTCGCTGCCGTCGGCGTTCATCCGCCAAATCTCGGGCTTGCCGCCGGACGTTGAACTATATAGAATTCGCCCGTCGTTTGTCCACGCGCCATTTGAAATGTAACCCGATTCTTCGAGAATCTGACGCGTTTGAATCTGCTTTGAATTGAAATCAAAATCAGCGGCGTTTATTTTCGTAACGACGGTTTTTTGAAGCGTCAAAAAATTTCCGTTGAAAACTGAAAGCCAAGTGTAATTATTGAGATCATTGGTGATGCGCTTGGTTTGACCGTTTTTGCGCGAAACCGTCCAGATTTGTCCTTCGTTGCTTTCGCTTGCGGTAAACGCCAATTCGTCGTTGTTTATCCAAGCCAAATCTCCTATGAAGCCCCAACGTGTTTGCGTGATAAATCTCTCTGCGCCGGTTTCTGCGTTGATGAGTAAAATTCCCGTTCTGACAACATCTTCGTTCGTTTTTTCTTGAACTACGCAGGCGATTTCCGCACCGTCGGGCGACCACGCGAGCGGACTTGCGCGAAAATTCGGAAATGAACGGATTTCATCTTTTGCACGAGCCAAAACTCGGACATTCTGATTTGTTAGATCATAAATTTGCAGCAGATTTTCTTTTTCAGAACTGTGCGAACGGATAAACGCAAAACTATTTCCGTCGGGCGAAAAACTGACAGTTACACCGCTGATCACGCCTTGAATTATTTCGTTTGCGCCGCCGAGCAGCGGAATGCGCCAAACTTGCGTGTCGGGTAAATTATTGCTGAAAACGCTCGCGTAAATGAAATTGCTGTCGGGCGAAATTGTTAATCCGACGTAGTTTACGGTGAGCGGTTTCATAATTTGGTTTTGGCTGCCCGTCGCAAGATGTTTGATCCACAAGCTTTCGCCGCCGTTTTCGGTTTGCGCAAAAACCGCGTATTTTCCGTCGGGCGTGATCGCGGCATTGGCAACTTTTCCGGTCGAAGTCAGTTTGGTAAATTTCAGCGGGTTTATTTCGACTTTTGAATCGGTTTTCCAAAATGCGAACGCGGCGAAAAATATAAAAATTCCGATTCCCAAAGACAGATAAACGTAACGAAAAGAGAAGTTTGAAGTTTTCGCTTTTTGAAGCGGAATGAGTTGTTTCGTTTGATATTTTTCGATCGCGTCGGAATCTTCGTTTTCGATGTTTTGTTCGATCGTGATGCGCTCGAATTTATGCGTTTCGACGATTATTTCGTCCACGATGTTTTCGTTTAATTCGTGGACGAATTTGTAACCTTTGCCCGGAATCGTCACGATAAAACGATGTTCGCCTTTTTTCTCGCCGAAGATTTTGCGAAGCGCGGAAATCTGAACGGTTAAATTATTTTCTTCGACAAATTGACCTTCCCAAACCTTTTCCAGCAGTTCATCTTTCGTCACGATGCGTCCGTGATTTTCAATCAAAACGCAGAGCAGATCGAGAGTTTTCGCATTAAGCGCGACCGTTTCTCCGTTTTTTAACAAAACGCGCCGCGACGTATCGAGTTCGAAATCAGCGAAGGAGAAAGTTTGTTCAGACGCTTCGATCATTGCGCTTTAGGAACATTTAGGAACTTTTAGCAAAAGAATTAAGGACTTTTAATCGGTTTCTTTTACAAAATAAACACCTAACGGAAATTTAATGAAACAGACGGGATTTTAACATAACTTGAAAAATTGGCGAAAACCGATTTCTCAAACCGAAAGACCGATAAATAAAAAGAAAGGAAAAGTTTGGATGAAAATATCGTTGAAAAATTTTGCGGGTTTGTTTTTGTTGTTCTGCGCCGTTCTCGGCTGCGGACGTTTCGGCGGTTTGATGGATCGGCGTTCATTTTTTGAAGGTGAACGCGCAAAGGAAGCCGCCAAAGCAATTAAAGAAAAGATCGGAAAGCCGTTTAAGGTGACGGAAGTTTTTATCGAAAAAAACGAATTCAGAGTTCAGGCGCAAGACCCGAACAATCCGAAAAATCTGGACGAATATAAATTCGTCGGCGGATTCGTGACCGGACCGCAGCCCGTAAAACTGAACGGAATGAACGAAGACCTCGAAAAAAGCACGTTTCCTTTTGACGATATAAATTTCGATGCGATCCCTGCTTTTACGAAAGAAGCGATCGAAAGATCGGGAATCGACGGCGCACAGATTTACCGAATGACGTTTCAGCGCGGTTTTGCGATCACCGAACGCGGCGCGGGAAGTTTGGGAAATGCGGCTTGGAGAATTGAAATAAAAGGCGAACGCGAAGACGTGACGGCTTCTGCCGCGCCTGACGGAAAACTGCTCGGCATCGATCTTTCGCGGACTTCACGCGCCAAAGATTACAAAGTCATCACGCCCGAAGAACTCGAAAAAGCGCAAAACACGATCAAAAACGCGCTCGGCGAAAATTTGATGGTTTCCAAGATCGTGATTTACGAAAACAACTTGATGTTCAGCTCCGCAAATCCGCAAAACAAAAGCGTCGAGGACAATTTTCAATACGGTATCAACGGGCTGACCAAAAACGGTTTGGTGCAAATGCCGAAGATCACGAGCGTGATCGGCGAAGATTTTTCCATCAACAGCGTCGATCTGAAAAACGCGGCGAAATTTCTCGAACGCACGAAACAACGTGTCGGAATGCCCGACGGCGTTGTTTCTTCGTTAAGCATTCGCCGCTCGACCGTGAGTGTGATGAGCAAAACAATGCGCACGGTTTGGGACGTGAATTTGAAAAAAGGCGTGAACGAAGGAAGCGTTTATTTCGACAACGACGGAAACGAAATTCGTGTGCGAAAAAACGGCGAAACCATCTGGGAAGAAAAGCGAAAATTTGAACAATAGTAAAGAGGTAAAAAATGGCAAAATTATTGGCAAGCACAATCAATTTGGAATGCGTTCAGGTTTCCGTGAGCGGAAACGGTAATCAAACTCCCGAAACTCCGAAATACAACAGCGGCGGCGGTGCGATTCAAGTAAATGCGCCGGTCGGCATCGGCGGCGCAAATCAGCCGCCCGATGTGCGGACGATACAGGACGCGCTCAACCGCGTTTCGCCTGCGGACGGCGGCGCGTCTCCGCCGTTGGTCGTTGACGGCGTTTGCGGTCCGAAGACGAAAAACGCGATTCAGCAATTTCAACTCAAACAATTCGGCTGGTCAGGCGCGGACGGAAAAATCAATCCGGGCGGGCAGACGATCACACGGCTCAACGAAATTCTCGGCGGAAATCGACCGGCTTCAGGTGGAAGTGAAAGCCCGAAGGTTGATGATGAAACGTCGGATGAAATTTTCAAACAGTTGATGACTGCCGGATTGATGCAGGCGCGGCAGAAGATTCTCGCCGCGCAGACGAATCTGGATATGGCTCTTGTCCACGTCGATGAACCTGATACGCCGAGCGCGATTCCGTCGCTCGGACGCGCCGAAAGAATGCGGCTTGCCAATCGTTATTTCAAGATCGACAAGATGAATCCGAGTCAACGCCGTCAAGTTCTTTCACGCATTCGTTACGTTTACGCGACGATGCTGCAAGTTTTCGAGCGTCCGGGCGGTTTATGGGGCGAAAAAGCGTTTCAGATCGATTCGTCGGGAATTACATATAAAGAATCGAAAACAACCGCCGCGCATACTGATTACAGCGGTTATTTCAAAGGCGGAAAGCCGAATCAATTTCAAAAGGAACTGCGCGGCGACAGCATCTTTTTCGTGCGTGAAAATATGGGTTTTTTCTTGAATATGAGAAACGGCGTCGGGACGATCATCCACGAACTCGCGCATTTTTGCGGCGATGAACGCGCAGGCTGGCGGATCGAGGATTTCGGTGCTTACGGCGAACCTGAAAATCCGCGAGTTGCGCGATTGAACTTAGCGCAGCTCGTTCGTCACGCCGATACTTACGCGCGTTTTGCGATGGCGGCAGGAAGTTAAAAAAAATGAACAGAAAAACAGAGATCACGATCGAAACGCACAGCATCACGGTCATTCGCACGAAAGGCAAAAGGTTTTCGGTGTTTTGCGAACAATGCCGAAAGACGGTTTCGGCTTTTACTCCCGAACAAACGGCGTTTTTTTTACGGCTCGAAATCGCGGAAATCTGCCGCCGCATCGAATCGGG
>DAITPE010000525.1:0-4271 GCA_036833775.1 Pyrinomonadaceae bacterium
GAAAAACCCGAAGCGTTTGGCACCGCAAAGAAAAGGAGAAAAAAGAAATGTTGGAACAATTGATAGAATCGAAAAATAACGTGAAAGAAACGGCAAAACGCGCCAAATTTTTAGGCACAACGACCGTTTTAATTCTCAGTCTTGCCTTCAGCGGTGTCCTTTGGAGCCTGTTTGCCAAAAACATTTCGATGAGCGGCGATCAATTTGAAATTTCGGCGATGATCGCGCCCGTACCGATTCCCGAAAACAAACCGCAGCCGATCGAACCAAAACAAGAGCAACCGAAAAACGCGCCGAAAGATCAGACGGACGTGCCGACGCGCCAAACGAATACTTTGCGGATCGAGGAAAGTCCGATCGTTCCGAAAGAAATTTCGACCGCGCCGAACACACAGAAAGCACGTCCGAGTCAGCCTTTCAACATCACGAGAGGCGCAGAAAAAGACGTTTCGAGCAGCAATTATTCTGCCGACGATCGCGGCGACAGTTCTGCTCCGAATGGTTTGGGAGGCAAAGTGAATTCAAACGATTCAAAACCGATCGAAACAACGCCACCGCCGCCGCCACCGCCGCAAATCGCTAAAAAACCCGTCGAAAAAACGCCCGAAAAACCGCGAGTAATAACCGGCGGCGTGTTGAACGGGCAAGCAGTAAGTTTGCCGAAACCGATCTATTCGGCGGCTGCCAAAGCGATCAATGCAAGCGGTACGGTTCAAGTGCAGATTTTGGTTGATGAAAGCGGAAAAGTCGTTTCGGCAACTGCTGTCAGCGGTCATCCATTGTTAAAAATCGAAGCCGAAAAAGCCGCAAAACTCGCAAGATTTTCGCCGACTCTTTTGAGCAATCAGCCTGTAAAAGTAACGGGAATAATCGTTTACAATTTTACGAAATAAAAAAATACGGCTTCAAAGTTAGAAGTGATTTGTTTACACTCACTTCTAACTTTTCACTTTTCACTCAGTTTTGTAAATAATCCCTTGCAATATGGAATTTCCCTTTAAAAACTCCGCTGAGCAGTTCAAATATTAGAATGAGCAATACATTTTCATGATGAGCAATAATTTATTCGGATGAGCAGTCGAGGTATTAGGATGAGCAATACTTTTTGCCGATGAGCAACGAAGATATTAGGATGAGCAATATATTTTCTCGATGAGCAAATAAATTTCCCGATGAGCAAAGATGTATTTTTGAATTTCTTCCTTTTATCGATTTAACCGCGCAAATCCGCCAAATCCGCCGCATCCGCGTTCTAATTTTCTTCCAAAATCTGCTCGATAAATTCTTGAATATCTAAATTATAGATCGGAACTGGAAACTGTTTTTTCAAATCTTCAAATTGCATTCCGTCCAGTAAAATCGGTTCGTCGGATTTGATCGTGTGTTTCGGAATGATCGCAAAATCGCCTTCGATTTTATCTTTTACCGCAACGAAATCCTGCCCCGTCAAAAGTCCCGCAACCGAAACGTCGCCGCCGAAATATGTGTTCGGAACGGCGAGAACTTTTAAGTTTGAATTTAAAGCCGAATTGAGTTTTTCAACTTGTTCGGTAAGAATCGGCGCAAACATTTCGCCCGTCAAAATCGTGCCGTGAAGCGATTTGCGATTTGCGATTTGCGATTTGCGATTTTGTTCTTTCGGCTTGATCGCCAATTCGTGCGTTCTTATATTTTTTTCTACAAAACTCTGTGTCTCTGTGTCTCTGTGGTGAATTTTCTTCAATAAACTTTCAAAAGAATTTAGAAACGAACGAATCATCCCAACGCCGTCTTCGATCTGCGGATAATTTCCGTAATGTCGGCGCGAAGGGATTTCAACGCCGCCTTTTAAGTAAATTTCATCGCCGAGAAAAGCGAACGTCACGCCGAGATTTTTGCGAAATTCTTTTTGCAGTTTTTCGACTTCTTTGATCGTTCGGCGGCAAAATTCGGGCGTGACGCGGGTTAATCTTTCGTCCGTGTTGTAGCGCGTCAAAGCGACCGGAACGATCGCGGCGGAAACGATTTTCGGATAATGCGAAGCGAGATCGCGCAAAGTTTTTTCGAGTTGTAAGCCGTCGTTGATTTCAGGACACAAAACAATTTGCGCGTGAATTTCGATGTCGTTATCAAGCAGAAAGTTGAGTTTATCAAAAATATCGGCGCGTTTTTCGTCAACGCCGAGCAAATAGGCGCGGGTTTTCAGATCGGTCGCGTGAACCGAAACGTATTGCGGCGAAAGACGTTGTTCAACGATGCGCTTCATTTCGTCGTCGGTGATCGAACTCAAAGTAGTGTAATTTCCGTAAAGAAATGAAAGGCGAATATCTTCATCGCGCACGAAAAGCGACGGTCGCGCCGTTTCGGGATTTCCCTTGCAGAAACAAAAAAGACATTCGTTCGCGCATTGACGCGGCACGATCTGCTCGAACATCAAGCCGAAATCTTCGCCTTCTTCGCGTTCGAGTTCGATGTCCCACGTTTCGCCGTTCGTTTTTTTGACGAGAAAATCAAGCTCGGTTTCGCCTGCGGTTTGAAAGCGGAAATCGAGATAATCGCGGACGCTGCGACCGTTTACTTTCACGATTCGATCGCCCGTTTCCAAGCCTAATTCTTCCGCCAAACTATCCGGCGCGACTTCCGTAATAATGACTCCGGCGCGGCGCAATTGCGTGACGGCGGGTGTTACTGCAAATTCATACATAGAAATGAAAGGTTTAGTTTAAGATTATTGACAAAAGGTTGGCAAGTTTTTATTCTAAAATCGTCTCTACTATTGATCCCAATTTCCTTGGAAACATTTGTAAAACTTAGATTTCGGAAAAACGGAAGTAGTGTATTTTTCCTGATCGGATTATGACGAAAAGCTCTAAAAAACTGATTCTTTTAGCCGAAGACGACGCTTCGATGCGGCGTTTTGTCGAAGTCGTTCTGCAAAAAGCAAACTACGAAGTTCTCACGGCTGAAGACGGTTTGGCGGCGATGACCTTGATTCACGAAAACGATTTCGATTTGATCTTGGTTGACGCGATTATGCCGAATTTTTCGGGCTTTGACGTTTGCCGAATGATTCGCGCCGACGAAAAACGAAACAAAATTCCGATCGTGATCTTAAGCGGCTTGGCGGATCAAAGTTCCGATACTTCGGCACAGCTCGCCAACGCTTTTCTGATAAAAGATGCAAATCTGCAAAAAAATCTGCTGAAAACTTTACAGATAATGATTCCGCAAACTGTTCAAACTTAACGCTAAATTTATTTTTTTAACGCAAAGACGCAGAGACGCAAAGAATTTTTTATAAAAATAAACTTTGCGTCTCTGCGTCTTTGCGTTTAATCAGTTTTTAGTTACCTGCACTTTTCGCGCTGTCGAGCAACGAATCGAGCGGCGTATATTCGATGTTTTGCGAAGTTGCAACCGCTTCGTAGGTGCATTTTCCGGCGTAAGTATTCACGCCTTCTTTCAAGCCTGCGTCATCCGCAATCGCTTTTTCAAATCCTTTGTTTGCCAACGATAAAGCATACGGCAAAGTCGCGTTCGTCAACGCAAACGTCGAAGTACGCGGAACTGCGCCCGGCATATTTGCAACGCAATAATGCAAAACGCCTTCTTCGTAGAAAGTCGGATTCGAGTGCGTCGTCGCGTGCGTCGTTTCAAAACATCCGCCTTGATCGACCGCAACGTCAACCAGAACCGAACCGTTCGGAATGTCTTTCAACATATCACGCGTAACGAGTTTCGGAGCCGCCGCGCCGACAACCAAAACGCCGCCGATCACTGCATCAGCGTGTGAAATCGCTTCGTGAATCGCGTAGCGCGACGAAGCAAGAGTTTGAACTTTTGAGAGAAAAATATCGTCGAGTTGGCGCAATCTTTCGAGATTAATATCGATGATCGTAACTTTTGCACCAAGACCGACCGCCATTTTCGCCGCTTCCGTGCCGACCACGCCGCCGCCAAGAATCACGACATTTGCCGCAGGAACTCCCGGAACTCCGCCGAGCAAAATTCCTTTGCCGCCGTTCATTTTTTCGAGATAAGTTGCCGCGACTTGAACCGACATTCTGCCCGCAACTTCCGACATCGGCGTAAGCAGCGGCAGACGACCGAATTTATCGGTGATCGTTTCGTATGCAACGCCCGTCACTTTGCGTTCCATCATTTGTTTCGTAAGTTCAAATTCCGGCGCGAGATGCAAATATGTGAAAAGCAATTGGTTTTCACGCATACGCGGATATTCCGGCGCGATCGGCTCTTTGACCTTGACGATCATATCGCCCGTTTCCCAAACT
>DAITPE010000526.1:0-4269 GCA_036833775.1 Pyrinomonadaceae bacterium
TTCGTTTCTTTCGTTTCTTTCGCAGGCAAATCTTTCTTTGAATTACTTCCAAAAGGCGACAAAGACCGCGCCGACCAATAACAGATACGAAACGAGATTGTTCCATTTCAGCGTTTCGCCGAACATAAAATAAGCGAGAATCGTGAAAACCGTCAGCGTGATCGCTTCCTGTATGATTTTCAACTGCGTGACGCTGAATGTTTCGGAGCCGATGCGGTTTGCCGGAACCTGAAAGATATATTCGAACAAAGCCAAGCCCCAACTCGCCAAAATCGCCAGCCACAGCGCGCTCTGTTTGAATTTCAAATGCCCATACCACGCCAATGTCATAAAAACATTGGAAATTACCAATAAAATAACAGTTTTCATATCACCCTTTTGCTCGTATAAAAAATCAATTACATTTCGCTGAGCGGTTTCCAACCTAATCCGCCGCAGGCACAAATAATCGCTTCATGTTCAAAATTTAATTCTGCGTTAAACGGATGAATGCCCGAACCGCTACATTCTGCACAATCCGTCGAATGTTTCGGACGTTTTGGCAATAATTCTTTCAAGTCGGGAAACTTTTTTGCCGTTTGACATAAAATCGAACGGCGGATAAAAGAATCTGTTACAAGATTCAATTCCAAATCAACTTTATACAAATCCGTATAAACAACATTTCCGTCAAGATCGATGCCGTATGCGTCGAAAAAGTTCAAAGTAACGGGCAGAAATTTTAGTTTCTCGGCAACTTTTCGCAAATCTATCGGCGTTTCTAAATTCAATATGAAAGGTTCATTGTTTGTTATGAAGTCTTTCAATGTAGAAGCTATTTTTCCCGCCGGATTTGAATTTAACATCTCAAAATAACTAATCTTTAATGCCGATCTCGTCCAATTGCCGTTCCTGATTGCGCCAATCTTCGACGACTTTGACGAAAAGTTTCAGGAAAACCTGTTTGCCGAGCAGATTTTCGATGTCGTGACGCGCTTTCATTCCGATGTCGCGCAGTTTTAAGCCGCCTTTGCCGATGATGATCTTCTTTTGCGACGGGCGTTCGACGTAGATTGCGCAGTAAATTTTCGGCATTTCGGGATCGGTTTCGTCAAACATTTCCGTGACGACCGCCGTGACATACGGAATTTCTTCGCCCGTCGTCGCCAGAATCTTTTCGCGCACCATTTCCGCGACGATCGTGCGCACCGATTGGTCGGTCATCTCGTCTTCGGCAAAAATCGCTTCGCCTTCCGGCAAATGCTTGACGATCTGGGTTAAAAGATTGTCGATCGCCTGACCTCTGAGCGCGGAAACGGGAACGATTTCGGCGAAATCGAATTCTTTCGAATAGTATTCGATCAGCGGCAAAAGCGCGCCTTTGTCTTTTACTTTGTCGATCTTGTTCAAGACGAGAACGGCTTGTTTGCCCGAATTTTTAACTAATTCAAGCACGAATTTGTCGCCGTTTCCGGTCGAAACAGAAGCATCGCGCATTAAAACCAACAAATTTACGGAAAGAATCGCATCGTGAACCGCCGCCATCATTCGGCGATTCAGCAAATAACCGGGTTTGTGAACTCCCGGCGTATCGACGAAAACAATCTGACCTTCTTCTTTCGTGACGATGCCCTGAATGCGATGCCGCGTGGTTTGCGGTTTGTTTGAAACGGCGGCGATCTTTTCACCGACCAGACGATTTAATAATGTTGATTTTCCCGCATTCGGACGACCGATAAAAGCGACATAGCCGCTGCGGAATGTTTCGGAACTCATTAAATAAAAATTATCAGAAGAATCGTCAAAAGGGAAAAGACAATCCAAATTATCGCATCGATGCTTTTCATTGGATTGTAAAAAAATCTAAATACTCTTAAAATGCGGTAATTAAAATCCCTAAAATTTACAAGAAACTTTGCTTAATAATTCTGATTTTTCCTCATCTGAAGTTATGCGGTCGAGTTCGGGATAAAGAAAATCGGTTTCGCGAATGTCGTGATGATCGTGAAGTTTTTTGAAAAAACCTTCACGCTCGATGAGCCAGATCAATCTTTCGTCCAAATTTTCTTCCGATTTGAGTTTCGCAATTTCTTCCTTGAAAAATGCGACATAATTGGCAAGTTTTTCGTGTTCGTCAAAAAACATCTGCGCCGCGCCGCCGCGCCTGATCTCGCCGCGCTCGATATAGATCGGTAAAAGATGCGTATTTTCGTCCGCAATATGTTTCAAAAGCGCACGTTCGTATTCGTCCAAAATCTCCAACGCCGCATCAAATTCAAAATGCAGAAGTTTCTGCTGATGCAGAAAAAAAATCCGCTCCAAATCCTGATGAATGTCTAAAAGTTCACTGAGTTTTCGCATAATTGAAAACATTTATCTGCCCACGAAATACACGAAAAATACGAAAAAAGATAGAAAATATTTGTAATCTGTTACCTCTTCGATTTTGTTTCTATATTTCTTTTTTTTATTTTAGTTTCTTTCGTGTATTTTGTGGGCAAAATCTCTTATATTCCGACTTCCGCTTTCGCTTCGGCGAATTTTTCGACGGCGAATTGTAAATCTTCGCGTGAATGCGCGGCGGAAACTTGCGTTCTAATTCGCGCCTTGCCTTTCGGGACGACGGGAAATGAAAAGGGAATCACGTAAACGCCTTTTTTGAGCAGCGATTCAGCCATTTTGACCGCCGGAATCGCTTCGCCGAACATGACGGGCACGATCGGATGTTCGCCGGGCAAAACCGTCAGACCGATTTTCGCGATTTCTTCGCGGAAAAAGTGCGTGTTTTCGGCTAATTTATCGCGCAGTTCGGTCGATTCGGTCAGCAGATCGATTGCCGCGATCGATGCGCCGACAATCGAAGGCGCGACGGAATTTGAAAAAAGATAAGGACGCGAACGCTGGCGCAGAAGTTCGATGATTTCCTTTTTTCCGCTCGTATAACCGCCCGACGCGCCGCCGAGAGCTTTGCCGAGCGTTCCCGTGATAACGTCGATTTTGTCCATTACATTATGAAATTCGTGTGTTCCGCGTCCTGTTTTGCCTGTAAACCCGACAGCGTGCGAATCGTCAACCATCACCATCGCATCATATTTTTCCGCGAGCGCGCAGATTTCGGGCAATTTCGCGATATAACCGTCCATCGAAAAAACGCCGTCGGTCGCAATCATTTTGTTTCGCGTGCCGTTTGCCGCTTCTTTCAACTTTTCTTCGAGGTCGTTCATATCGCCGTTTTTATAGCGAAAACGCTGAGCTTTTGAAAGGCGAACGCCGTCGATGATGCTTGCGTGATTGAGTTCGTCGGAAATGATCGCGTCTTCTTCCGAAAGAATCGTCTCAAAAAGCCCGCCGTTCGCGTCAAAACAAGACGTGTAAAGAATGGTGTCTTCCGTTCCGAGAAACTCGCTGATCTTCTTTTCGAGTTCTTTATGAATCGCCTGCGTTCCGCAAATAAAACGAACGCTCGATAATCCATAACCCCAATCATCCAAAGCCTTATGCGCCGCCGCAACGATTCGCGGATCGTCCGACAACCCCAGATAATTATTCGCGCACATATTCAAAACTTCGCCATTCGCAACTTTGATATGCGCTTCCTGCGGACTCTCAATCACGCGCTCGTTCTTGTAAAGCCCTGCTTCTCTGATTTCGTTAATTGTATTTTCTAATTGATTTTGAATTTTGCCGTACATATAATTTTGATTTTTACATTTGAAATAAATCTTCCATTGAAAAAGTGTCCATAAATTCTTTTTTTGCCATCATAAAATCTCCACGAGGAGTATTTTTGGCAAGTTTAATAGCGCGATTAAGTGTGTCTTCTAAATCATAACAATTCTCAAACTCAAAAGCGTCAACAACTTCATTATCAGAATCAATCAAAAATAAATGCCAATGAGTTTGTCTTGCTAATTGAAGATGTGTTGTTACTATATGAGGATTGAAAAGATTTATATAAGTTTCAAATCCCGCAAACATTCGTTTTGGATTTGTTGGATTCGGGACGTAAAAAAGTGAACATATCAAAAAGCCATGAGAAGTTTGGTAAAGAATAGATTTTAGCTTGAGTGTAAAAGGTCTCACTGATCCTAATTCATAAACAAACGGAGTTCTATCAATCATAGCTAGAACAACTTCTGAATCTCCGTTTGCATTGGTAGATATTAAAGGTGTTATTCCATCTCTTTCAGGAATAAAAGAAGACTTAGCAAATTGATGAAATTTTTCTTGTGATGACCATTTTGTATATTTTCTGTATTTGTCAATTTTCTTTTGCTGTAAAAGTTGTTT
>DAITPE010000527.1:0-4258 GCA_036833775.1 Pyrinomonadaceae bacterium
GGGAGAAATATAACCAAAACAAACGTTTGGCTTGCGCCGCTCGACGATATACGAAGTGCGAAAAAGTTGACTTTCGGCGGCGAAGCGCAAGACGGTTTTTGGGGATTGGCATTTGCGCCGAACGACAAAATCATTTTCACCAGCCCGCGCAGCGGCAATCTCGATCTGTGGAAAATGAATTATGACGGCAGCGTTCAAGAGCCGCTGACCGCAAATCAAGGATCGTTGAATCATTCGCCGCGCACAACGCCGGACGGTCGCTATATTGTTTTCGCTTCTTCGCGCGGTTCGGACAATCCGCACATTTGGCGAATGGACGCAGACGGACAAAATCCGATTCAACTTACGAACGGCGCGATCGGTGGCGAACGCTTTTTTGATGTTTCCGCAGACGGACAAAAAATTATTTTTGCCGCCGCCAATGAACAAAAATTGATGGCAACGCGGCAAGTTTCCATCAATGGCGGCGAATCTTCCGCCATCGCCGACAATTATCAAAGTTCCGGCACGATCGCCGTTTCGCCCGACGGCAAATTACTGATGCGCTATGTTTATTTGAGGGAAAGCGGACAGCTTTGGCGATTCGGCATTTTCCCGATCGAAGGCGGCGAACCGCAAAAATTATTGGAAATTTCCGCTTATCGAAACCTGGTCCGTTGGGCGGCAGACGGCAAATCGCTTCTCTATATAAAACCCTCAACGTCCGAACTTTGGCAGCAGCCGATCGACGGCAGTTTGCCGAAAATGGTTTTCGACTTAAAAGACGGCTGGCTTTTTAATTTTGCGGTTTCACCCGATTTCAAACAAATCGTTTATGCCCACGGCAGTCAATTTAACGAAGCCGTTTTGATCGAAAATTTCGGGATTCAGTAAAATTCTACTACCTGAAATTTTAGCTTTGTGTTGAAAATAGAATTAAATTAACAGAAATTAGTGATTGACGAGTTACTTAAAAAATAGTCATAATCTTGAAACTTTTCGATAAAAAGTTTGTCTAATTCAAGCAGAGAGGTTTTATGCGAAAATTTATCATTTGCGGATTGTTGCTTTTGTTTTTCGGAACGCCGACTTTTGCGAAATTGACACCGATTTCTTTAAACGAATTAATTTCAAACAGTAATCTGATCGTGATTGGAACTCTGAAAAATATTTCAGAGGAAAAGAAAGAAGGCGATGTAACCGGAAAAGGCGACATTTTTATCGAGCAAATCGTTGGCGGAAATGTCAAAACAATAAACGGAAACGCTTTGAAAACGGGCGATATTTTAGAATTGAAATATTTTGAAGGTTTTGCCTGCGTTTACGGTTCGCACAAAAGAGTCGAAAATGAGAAAGGCATTTTTCTATTAACATTAAACAGCGACGGCGAGATTTTTCGTGATAGTTTTCGCTCGCTCAAAGATTTGCCCGAAATTGAAAAACTGTTAAAAAAGGGAATTGTTCCGAACGAGATTTTCAAAACCGTAAAATTATCAAACGAAACTATTTCCAAAAGCGAAAATGAAGAAAATGCGAAAGTAAGTTTTTGCATTTATTCGATGGAAAAACGAATGAACTACAATCTGTTTTTTGCTTTATTCGTTATTTTCGGCGCAATCGGGCTTTACTATTTTTTGTATCGAAGCAGATTCAAAATCAGGTAAAATACGGCGGGCTTAGCAACCAATTAAACTCCGAAAGATAATCGCGTTTTCGGACGGATTTTGATAATAGTTTTTTCTTTCAAACTGCATTTCAAAGCCGTTTTTTTGATAAAACCAGATCGCTTTTTCATTCGATGCGCGGACTTCGAGCCAGATTTCTTTGATATTTTTTTCTTTGAGCGCAAGCAGTATTTCGTCGTAAATCATTTGCCCGACACCTTGTTTTTGGAAAGAATTAAGAACAGCGATGTTGAGAATTTCCGACGAATCGAACGATAGATTTGAAGCGTCGAAATTGCCGATCAATAAACGGACGAGTGCGAAGCCGATGATTTTTTCATCCGCTGTTTGCGCGATTTTGAAAATCGAATCTTCTCTTTCGAGTTCGCCGAGATAATCGTTTTTCGACCAAACGCTCAAGCCTGTTTCGGCTTGAATGTTCAAAATATCGTCAATATTTTTCGCGGCAAAGTCAGTGATTGTGATATTTTCCATCTTTATTTACAGAGATTCTCATCTATTGGTTCGATATTTATTATGTTATATTTTGGGTAAAGTAAGAAATAAAATTATGGCAGATTTAAGTATAAATTTCGCGGGAATAAAATCGCCGAACTAGAGATTTTTTGTGTTATTATTTGGTTTCAGAGGTTGAATTTATGATGCAAACTGTGGAAGCGATCATTGATATGCAGGGACGGGTTTTATTGAAAGAGAAGGTTAAACTCAATAAAACGAAACGTGCTTTGCTGACTATTTTAGACGATGAAATTGTTGGAAATGGTGAATCATTAGTCGGTTCGGTTGAAATTATCGATGAAGATTTGGAATCGGCAAGCAAAGAAATTGCCGAGCTTTTTAATCGATCAAGCCGAAAAAGCGAGGAAAATCTTTAATGTTCGTTACCGATACTCACGCTCTCATCTGGTATTTAACGGGCAAACATTCGCAGCTTTCATCAAAAGTTTTACAAGCATTTCAAAAAGCCGAAAACGGCGAAATTATTATTTATATTCCTTCGGTCGTCTTTTGGGAAATCGCACTTTTGGAAAAACGCGGACGAATCGCTTTGAAAGACGGTTTTGAAAAATGGTCGAGAAAAGTCTTATCGAAAAGCGGTTTTGCGATTGCTCATCTGGAAACTGAAATTATTGCCAAAGCGGTCGGCTACAATTTTAACGAAGACCCGTTTGATGCGGCAATCGTTGCGACGGCAATCGAGTTTGAAGTTCCGTTGATTACCAAAGACGTTGCAATCACCGAATCAAATTTGGTCGAGATTTACTGGTAAAAAACTATGGCAGATTTAAGTGTGAATTTTGCGGGAATCAAATCGCCGAATCCTTTTTGGCTGGCTTCGGCACCGCCGACGAATATGGGTTCGATGATCGAACGGGCGTTTGACGCGGGTTGGGGCGGCGCGGTTTGGAAGACTTTGGGCGAGCCGATCGTCAATGTTTCGTCGCGGCTTGCGTCTTTGGATAACGGCGCAATGCGGATGATCGGTTTGAACAATATCGAACTTATCACCGACCGACCTTTAGAAGTGAATTTGCGCGAAATGTATGAGTGCAAAAAGAAATATCCGAACAATGCCGTGATCGCATCCTTGATGGTCGAATCGAAACGCGAAGCGTGGCACGAGATCGTGAAGCGAACGCAAGACACGGGATGCGACGGTTTTGAACTGAATTTCGGTTGTCCGCACGGAATGTCGGAACGCGGAATGGGCGCAGCGATGGGGCAAGTTCCCGAATATACTTGTATGGTCACGGAATGGGTGAAGGAAGTTTCAAATCTGCCTGTGATCGTGAAATTAACGCCGAATGTGACGCATATCGTGCCGCCGGGACGCGCGGCAATGAAAGGCGGCGCAGACGCGGTTTCGCTAATAAATACGATAAATTCTGTGATGGGTGTTGATATTGATTCGATGATTCCGTATCCGAACGTCAACGGAATGGCGGCGCACGGCGGTTATTGCGGAACTGCCGTCAAGCCGATCGCGCTCAATATGGTTTCGGAATTGGCGCGAGATGCGGAATTCAATATTCCGATCTCAGGCATCGGCGGAATAAATACGTGGCGTGATGCGGTCGAATTTTTACTGCTCGGTGCGGGTACTGTTCAGGTTTGCACGGCGGTGATGCATTTTGGTTATCGAATCGTCGAGGATATGATCGACGGTTTAAATAATTACTTGGACGAAAAAGGCTTCGCTTCGGTCAATGATATAATCGGCAAATCTGTGAATCGCGTGACAGATTGGGGAAATCTCGATTTAAATTACAAAGTGGTCGCGCGTGTAAATCCCGAAAAATGTATCAAATGCAATCTTTGCTATGTCGCTTGCGAAGACGGCGCGCATCAATGTTTTCATTTCGACGAAAACAAATTTCCATACGTTGACGAAGCCGAATGCGTCGGCTGTAATCTCTGCACATTGGTCTGCCCGTCGCCCGGCGCGGTTGAAATGGTAAGATTAGACGACGGAAGCAATCCGCAAAGCTGGAAGGAAAGAACAAATACGTAAATGTTTGAAACAAAGATTTACACAAATTATCACAGATTTTATCTTAAAAATAATCCGTGTAAATCTGCGTTAATCGTTGTTT
>DAITPE010000528.1:0-4248 GCA_036833775.1 Pyrinomonadaceae bacterium
AACTTCCGCCGTTTTTGCAAACGCGCAAACGATTTGGAAATTCGATTTCGGAAACGGAAAAATCGAGAAAGGTTTTACAAACGTAACCGAAGCCGATATTTACACAAAAGAAAAAGGTTACGGTTTTGAAACGGCAGAAGCGGTTAAATGTTTCGACCGAAAAAAAGGAAATGCGCTCGATTCCGATTTGTGCGCTTCGGACAAGCCTTTTTACTTTTCCGCCAAAGTCGCGGAAGGAAATTATAAAGTAAAAATCACTTTCGGCGATACTGAAAATTCGACGGAAAATGCTGTGAAAGCTGAACTTAGGCGTTTGATGATTTCACCGACCGCAACGAAAAAAGGAAAATCCCGAACCGAAACTTTTATTGTAAACGTGAGAAATCCGCAGTTTCCAAACGGCGAAGTCAAGCTGAAAGACCGCGAAAAATTATTGGAAGCGTGGGCTTGGGACGAAAAACTGACGCTCGAATTCAACGGCAAAAATCCGTCCGTCAACGCCGTCGAAATCGAAAAAATTGAAACGCTGCCGACTGTCTATCTGATGGGCGATTCGACAGTTTGCGATCAACCGGGCGAGCCTTACGCGAGTTGGGGACAAATGCTGACGGCATTTTTTACGGATAAAATCGCGGTTGCTAATCACGCCGAATCGGGCGAATCTTTGCGAAGCAGTTTTGGCGCAAAGCGTTTGGAAAAGGTTTTAAGTCTTTTGAAAACAGGCGATTACGTTTTGATTCAATTCGCGCATAACGACGAAAAGGAAAAGGGCGAAGGTGTTGGCGCGATGACGACATTTAAGGCGAGCCTTTTGCAATGGGTTGATGCCATTAAAGCAAAAGGCGGAAATCCGATTTTGATAACGCCGATGCACCGAAGAACTTTTGATAAAGACAGTAAAATCACAAATTCGCACGGCGAATATCCTGAAGCCGTGCGCCTTGCCGCGAAAGAAAAACAAGTTCCGCTGATTGATCTAACTTCAATAAGCAAAGACCTTTACGAATATTTTGGCAAAGACGGTTCGGGCGTTCTTTTCAAAGACGGCGACGGAACGCATCACAACAATTTTGGTGCGTATCAGCTCGCAAAAATGGTTGCGACCGAATTGAAAACGCAAAAATTGCCGCTTTCAAAATATCTGAAAAAAGATTTCAAATTATTCGATCTGAAAAAACCGGATGCGCCGGAAAGCGTCAAAATCCCGGTCAGTCCGAATTTTCAAAACACGAAACCTTTGGGAAGTTAAAATGTTCAGATTATTGATGTTATTTGTTTTTATTTTTTCGGCGGCGAATGTTTTCGCGCAAGATTTTTCGCGTGCAAAATACAATTTCAATTCCGACTGGAAACTTTTCGTAGGCGATGCGGTCGGCGCGGAATGGGCGGAATTTGACGATTCAAAGTGGAAAATCGTGACAACGCCGAACGCTTGGAATGAAGACGAAGCGTTTCGCAAAGACATCAAAGACCTTTCGACCGGAATCGCTTGGTATCGCAAGCATTTCAAATTGCCCGAAAATGCTGTAAATAAAAAGGTTTTTCTCGAATTTGAAGGCATTCGGCAAGCGGGCGAATTTTATCTCAACGGCAAATTTATCGGTCGCCACGAAAACGGAATTACGGCGTTCGGTTTCGACATTTCAAACGATTTAACGGCGGGCGAAAACGTCATTGCAGTTCGCATTAACAACGATTGGGAATATAAAGAAAAAGCGACGAACACGAAATTTCAATGGTCGGACAAAAATTTTAACGCAAATTACGGCGGCATCAACAAAAACGTCTATCTGCACATCACCGACAGGCTTTATCAAACCTTGCCGCTTTACACAAAACTTGGCACGACAGGCGTTTACGTTTACGCGACCGATTTCGATATTAAGAAAAAAACGGCGACGGTTCACGTCGAATCCGAAGTAAAAAATGAATCCGATTCAAATAAGACTTTTTCATTGGAAGTTGAAATACGAGATTTAAAGGGCAAAAAAATCGCCGAATTTACCGATCTCGACGCTGAAGGTGATGTCGTCATTGAAAAAAGCACGATTTCTCCCGGTCAAACCGTAACTGCAATCGCGCAAAAACAACTAAAAAATCTCGAATTTTGGAGTTGGGGTTACGGCTGGCTTTATGACGTTTACACGACGCTAAAGGTTGACGGCAAAGCGGTTGACACCGTTAAAACGCGGACGGGTTTTCGCAAAACCGAGTTTGCAAACGGAATGTTCAAGCTTAACGACCGCACTTTGCAATTAAAAGGCTACGCGCAACGCACGACGAACGAATGGGTTTCACTCGGAAATACGAATCCGGCTTGGTTGAGTGATTTTTCAAACAAAATGATGGTCGAATCGAATGCGAATTTGGTTCGCTGGATGCACACAACGCCGTCGAAACAGGACGTTGAATCGTGTGATCGCGTCGGTTTACTTCAAGCGATGCCCGCAGGCGATGCGGAAAAAGATGTCGAAGGTCGCCGTTGGGAACAGCGAAAGGAAGTGATGCGCGATGCGGTTATTTACAATCGAAATAATCCGTCAATCATTTTTTACGAATCGGGCAACGAATCAGTTTCAGAACCACACATGGCGGAAATGAAGGCGATTCGCGATAAATACGACAAATTCGGCGGACGCGCGGCGGGTTCACGCGAAATGTTGGATTCAAAGGTTGCGGAATACGGCGGCGAAATGCTTTATATCAATAAATCCGCACGTTTGCCGATGTGGGCGATGGAATATTCGCGCGATGAAGGTTTACGGAAATATTGGGACGAATTTTCGCCGCCGTTTCACAAAAACGGCGACGGACCGCTTTACAAAGGCGCGGACGCGAGCGTTTACAATCGCAATCAAGATTCACACGCGATCGAAAATATCCTGCGCTGGTTCGATTATTGGGAAGCGCGTCCGGGAACGGGCAAACGCGTCAGTTCGGGCGGCGTAAATATAATCTTTTCAGATACTAACACGCATTATCGCGGCGCAGAAAATTACCGCCGTTCGGGCGAAGTTGATGCTGTAAGATTGCCGAAAGACGGATATTTTGCGCATCAAGTAATGTGGGACGGTTGGGTTGACGTGGAAAAACCGCGCACACATATCATCGGGCATTGGAATTATAAACAGGGCGTGAAGAAAAACATTTATGTCGTTTCAAGTGCCGAAAAAGTCGAACTTTTTATCAACGGAAAATCGCTCGGATTCGGCGAACAAAGTTCGAGATTTTTATTTACGTTCAAAAATATCGAATGGCACAGTGGCGAAATCAAAGCTGTCGGTTACGACGCAAACGGCAAAAAAATCTCGGAAGATTCAAAGAAAAATGCGGGCGAAGCGTTTGCAATTAAATTAACTCCGCGTGTTTCGCCGAACGGTTTTACGGCGGACGGAAACGACATCGCGCTCGTCGACACGGAAGTCGTTGACAAAAACGGAAACCGCAATCCGATCGCGCTGAATTTAATCAAATTCGAGCTTTTAGGCGAAGCGGAATGGCGCGGCGGAATCGCTCAAGGCGAAGGAAATTATATTTTGTCGAAAACTTTGCCCGTCGAAAACGGCATCAATCGTGTTCTGCTTCGTTCGACGCGAAAAGCAGGAAAATTTATTTTAAAAGCATCAGCGGACGGATTAAAATCCGCCGAGATCACGTTTGAATCAAAGTTTTTTCAATCGACGAACGGTTTATCGAAAACTATTCCGTCGGAAAATCTGCCCGTCAATTTATCGCGCGGCGCAACGCCTTTGGGCGAATCTTTCAAAATGTCACGAAACGCGCTCGAAATCGTAAATGTTTCCGCAGGGGCAAATGCCGACAAAGCCCAAAACAGCTTCGACGACAACGAACTTTCCGATTGGTCGAGCGACGGCAACGCCGAAAACGCGTGGATAAAATACGAATTTGCGAAAACGGAAAAGATCAATCAGGTCGTTTTGAAATTGGTCGGCTGGCGAACAAACAGTTATCCGATTCAGATTTTGGTTGATGAAAAGCAAGTTTTTCTTGGCACGACGCCGCGCAGTTTGGGTTATGTCACGCTTTCATTTCCTGAAACTTCCGGCAAATCCGTAACGATCAAACTAAACGGCGAAGCATCAAACCGTGACGCATTCGGCAACATCATCGAAATCACCGGAACGCCCGATGCAAATTCGGTGGCAAATAAGGGCGGAAAAAGTATTTTGGGAATTGTAGAAGCGGAATTTTATTCACCTGTTAAATAGTAAATTATGAACCGACGCG
>DAITPE010000529.1:0-4246 GCA_036833775.1 Pyrinomonadaceae bacterium
AAATCTTCCAAGATTTCTGCGCCCATTTTTTCGTCGGAAAAAGGAAAAAGCGCGGAAGTCATTCGATAAAGATTGATGCCGTTTGCCAGACAAAATTCGGTCGCTTTTTTCAAACGCGCGATGTTTTCGGTGTAAATCGTGCGGAGTTTTGCTTTTTGCGCCGTTTCATCGAGCGAAAGCAGATTTTTCCGCGTCGTCGTTTTATAGCGCACGTCTTCCGAATGCGTGATGCAAACCAAACCGAGATTATTTTTAACGCATTGCGTCTGTGGTTTCATAAATTTCCCTTGTCAGTATATAAAAATAGAAATTAAAAACTAGCCATTAATGTAAATCAAAAGTATAAATAAAACTTTGCGAACTTTGCGCCTTTGCGTGAAATACTTGTTTAATTTATAAGTATTTTAGCTAAAAACTAATTTTTGCACGCAAAGACGCAAAGTTCGCAAAGAAGAACTCGAAGACTTACATAATTTTTTCTGCTCCTAATACACATTATTTACATCTTTATTTCTCTAAAGAATTAAAAATGAACGGAAAAGTTGCCCAAGATTGTCCGCGATGCTGCGGGCGAAAGGCGAAAAGGATTATTTTTCCTTTTCCGTAGGTCGCTTCAGCCAGCGCGGTTTTGGAATTTAAATATTTTTCGCCGAGCATCCAACCCGAAAGAAGTGCGTCTTTCGAGGCGTATTCCGCCACGCTTTTGACCTTTGCCGCGTCCGTGATTTCAAACGCCGAACTGTTTGTAAAATACGCCGGAGTTTCTTCCCAAACGCCTTTCGATAAAGGATTTTGCGTGTCGGTTTCGAGTTTTACGATCGAACCCGGATTATAAAATTCGCTTCGTTTCAAATCCTTCAAAACATTTTTTACGGGAAGCGCAAAACGCTTGATGACGAATTCGCAAGAATCGTCGAAACAAATGAGTTTTCCGCCGTTTTCGACGAATTTCTTTAAATTATCAACGCCCGTTTCGCCGATTCCGCCCGCAAATTCTTCCGCGTAACGCGCCGGATTCAGTCCGTTGAGAATCGTATTTTCGCCGTCAGAAGGCAAGATGATCGCGTCGAAATTTAAGTTATTATTGCGAAAATCATTGTTTGAAACGGACGTGAAAGGAATTTGAAAATTGTCCAACACAAAACGCGTCCAACCTTCGTCCATCGAACCTGTAAAACCTTTATAAAGTCCGATCTTCGGATTCGTTTTCAGCGGATTTGCGGCTTTTGCAAAAGATTCTTTCGTCGGCGCGATGTTCAAAACGTCACGCGCTTGATTGATATTTTCGAGCTTTTTGAGCGATTTCTTAAATTTTTCCAAATCTCTCGTATTCCAAACTGCGTCCGTTTCAACGCCCATTTGCAAAGGCAAAGTCCAACCCGCGACATCGTAAGGCACTTCGGCTTCGCCGTTCGCGTTCAATCTCTGCGGATAAACCTGCCGTTCAAACAGACTCAAAATATTATTTTTCTGCGCTTGATTGACGAAAATTAAAAACGAACCGAGCGGCATTTCGTGAAAATCGTCGCGTTTTTTCGCGCTCATCGCAAAATATCCTTCTTCGGTCATTTGATAAATTTCGATGCCTTGCCACATCAAAATCTCGAGCAGACGCGAAACCGCTTCGCCGTTCGGCTGTCCGCCCGCGATCACGAATGCTTGCGGTTCATCTTCTTTGCGTTCGAGATTCGCTTTGCCGAGATTGTAAAAATTCTGCAAATAACGCGGACGAAATTTTGCCGCAATTTCGAGCAGCGCACGCGAAGCCGTCATTTCAATTTCGTTAATGTCGCGCGGTCGCCACACGCCGCCTTGCCACGCGTCAGGATGATTCGTTGCCGTTTCGAGTGCGGAATTTAATCCGCGTGAGCCGCGCGATTTTTGCATTTGTTCTTTTGTGATCGTGACGGGCGACATCAGATCGGCACTCGCGGCTTCGGACAAGATTCCGATCGAATTGTGATAATAAGGAGCGGAACGGAAACCGCCGTGCCACCAAGTATCGAAAGTCGTATTCGTCGCCACACCCGCAATATTTTTCGCTTGCAGATCAGCCGCCATTTTGTAGCCGACAAGTCCGACTTCGCGCAAAACGAGCGGCGAAATTCGCGGATTCGGCGGGTCGAAAAACGGCGGAATAATAAATCTCGCGCCCGTTTGTCCCATTTGATGAACGTCGTAAACGAACTGCGGAAACCATTCCTGCCAATACAATTTCGTAATATTTTGCGTTTCGCGCAGATTCAGCATAAACCAATCGCGGTTGTTGTCGTGTCCGGCGTAATGGTGATAAAGTTCGGGCGGCGCAGAACCTTCCGATTTCGTTCCGAGAGTTTTGCGATACCAATCGGCAACGATCTGAACGCCGTCGGGATTTGAAGAGGGAATTAACAGCAGAATCGTGTTGTCTAAAATCTCTTTCGTGCCTTCGTCGGTCGCCGTTGCAAGTTCAAAGGCAAGATTCATCGACATTTGCGACGCAACGATTTCCGTCGAATGAATCGAACACGAAATCGAAACGATCGTTTTGCCCGTTTTGACGAGATTTTCGATTTCGTTCGGATTTACTGTTTGCGGATTCGCAAGTTTCACGTTTATTTGCCGATATTTTTCGAGATTTTTAATGTTTTCCGCCGAAGAAATGAAAGCGGCGATCATCGGTTTTCCGAGCGTCGTTTTGCCGATCTCTTTGACTAAAACCTTGTCGCTTTTTTCGTCTAATTTGGCGAAATAATTCGTGATCTGCGACCAATCGGCAATGGTTTTATCGTCGGTCGGCTGAAAACCTAAAACGGATTTCGGCGACGGCGTTTGCGCGAAAACGGCGGTTGAACAAAGAATCAGTAAAAATAAACTGACAACTGACAACTGACAACTGACAATTGACTTTGAACTTTTGAATTTAGACTTTAAACTGTTGTGCATGCAGAATGTTTCGCTTGAAGCGATCCGAGATAATAAAAAAATTTCGTTTCCTGTCAAAGAGTCTAACAAATCGCGCTTCGTCGGCAAACTTCGTTATTGGTGGAGCTTGGCTTTTGCCGGATTTTTACTGCTTTTTATCGCGTTGCCGGCGATGACGATCTTGCAGATTTTGAATCGTCATATCAAACTTTACCGTCTGTGCGTTTGGGGTTCAAAAACGTGGATTCGCGGTTCGGGCGCGAAGGTGAAAGTTTACGGCAAGGAAAATCTTGCAGAAGACAAATCGTATATTTTCGTCGCCAATCATCGTTCGTATCTCGATACGACCGCGCTTTTTGCTTATGCTGGAAAACGCATCGGTTTGATCGCCAAAAAGGAAGTTTTGAAAGTTCCCGTGTTGGGACGCGGAATGCAGTTCATCAAATTTCTGGCGGTTGACCGTTCAAATCCGCAACGCGCGCTCGAAACGATGGAAAAGATGCGCGAAACGGTCGAGAGCGGTTATTCTTTCGGACTTTTTGCCGAAGGCACACGCGCAATGCCCGGAGAACTTCTGCCGTTCAAAAAAGGCGCGTTTCACGTCGCACTGCAAACAGGCGCGGCAATTCTGCCTGTTGCGATAAAAAACACCGATTATTTAATGGGCAAACGAACGGGTGTGGCAAACGCGGGCACGATGGAAATCGTTTTGCTTCCGCCGATCGAAACCAAAGGATTAACCGAAGACGATTTGTCCGAATTATTAAGAAAAACACGCGGCGCGATCGCGGAAGAACTTTCAAGATAGGGAATAACGGATAACTGATAAGTGATAACTGAAAACTTTGTTGGTGTTCGATTCTTTCGGAAGATTAAGGCGCAAATATCTCTTAATAAAACATTGGTCGGTCAAAATTTGACCTTCATTGGTCAAAAAACGACCGTTGGAGGTCAAAAAATGACCAACATTGCACGAAATGGTGCAAAATCGGTCAAAAAATGACCACCAACCATCAAAAAATGACCGTCAGCCATCAAAATTTGACCGACAACGCTCGCCACAGAGGGGTTTTGCACGAAATGGTGCAAAATCCCTCTACACGGAGCAAAATCGCACCGTTTGGTGCAAAATTGGTCAAATTTTGACCAAAATCCCTCTGCGGCGAGCAAAATCCCTCTACACAGACCGATTTTGCTTTACAAATTAAAATATAAAGAAAAGTTTGCTGAAACAGGATTTTATCGTTCAAAATTTTTGTGTCGGAAGAAATTCAAAAGTCGCGGCGTAAAAATTGGAGCGCAGGCATCTCTGCCTGCAAGCCGTTTAAGCAAAGCGCAAAAC
>DAITPE010000530.1:0-4239 GCA_036833775.1 Pyrinomonadaceae bacterium
TGTAAAGGTTTCAGTTCGTCTAAATCAAACTCCGCCGTTTCGCCGAAATTTGCCGAATGAACGCGGATTTTTCGGTCTTCGCGTGCGAAAATCGCTATCGCCGCTTCGCGATCGATTGCCATCGGCAGCACGAAACCGCCGTTGTAATCGGTGTGTTCGCCGATCAGATTGACTCTGCCGGGAGCACGAAAAATGCGCGGTTCGCGTCCGTAAAATTCGAGAAATTTATCTTTTAATGCTTGATATTCGATCATTTTTATAATTTCAAGCGGCGGATTTCATTTAATTCGGCAACGCTTTTTCTTCGTGATTTTTCTACATTCTACTATTTTGAAGCCGAAAAGCGCATCGTGTTTTTTGCGAAACTTTCGTAAAAAATTATATATTTTCGGTTTCGCAAAACTGCTAACAACAATTATTCTAAAAACGATTCTTATAAATTCACGAAGATTTTATGAATAACAAAAAAGCCGCTTGGTTTGCGCTCGCGGTTTTATTTTTAATCAACGCGCTGAACTTTTTCGACCGCCAGATTATCGGCGCGGTTGGCGAACCGATCCGCAAGGAATTTTTGCTCGACGACAAAGCTCTCGGCGCGTTAAATACTGCGTTTACGTTGATCTATGCGTTTGTCGGACTTCCTTTGGGCAGATTGGCGGACAAATTTTCGCGCAAAAACATCTTGGCGGTCGGCGTTTTTTTCTGGAGTTTGTTTACCGCGCTTTCAAGTTTTACGACGAGTTTTTGGCAGATTTTCGCGCTCAGAATCGGCGTCGGCATCGGCGAAGCTTCGTGCGCTCCGGCGGCAAATTCGATGATCGGCGATTATTTTCCGTCCGAAAAACGTGCGAAGGCAATTTCGATATTTATGCTCGGTTTGCCCGTCGGACTCGCTTTGAGCTTCGCGGTTTCGGGCGCGGTGGCACAAAAATACGGTTGGCGAACGGCGTTTCTCGTCGCGGGTTTGCCCGGAATTTTGTGCGTGATTCTCGCTTTATTTTTGAAAGAACCGCTACGGGGTTTGCAGGAAACTACGCAAACGGAATCAGCACAAGACGCTTTTTCGACTTACAAACTTCTGCTGGCGATGCCGACGATGCGTTGGCTGATAATTTCGGGCGCGATCCATAATTTTAGTCTTTACGCGCTCGGCGCATTTATCACGCCGTATATGATGCGTTTTCACGGGCTGAATATTCAGGAAGCGGGATTTCGTTCGACGATCATTTATGGTTTGCTGAGCTTGCCCGGACTGCTTCTCGGCGGTGTCGTCGGCGATTGGGCGAAAAGCAAACGATCGAACGGCGCACTTTTAATCGTGACCATTGCAACGCTGTTTTCGATTCCCTTTTTCTTTTTTGCATTGCAGGTCGAAAGCGGAAATATCAACGCATTTCTCGCGCTCGTCGGCATCAGCGTCGCGCTTTTGTATTTTTATTATTCGATCGTTTATTCGACGATCGCCGACATCACCAAACCCGAAATGCGCGGTTCGGCGATGGCTCTGTATTTTATGGCGATGTATCTGCTCGGCGCGTCGTTCGGTCCGTATGTCGTCGGCATCATCAGCGATTATTTTTCACAGCAAGCTGCGATCTCGGCAGGAATTACCAATTTAACCAAAGAAACGATCGAACCTTTCCGCGCCGCCGGACTGCGTTCGGCAATGTATATCGTGCCGATCTTGAGCGCGTTTTTAACGCTCGTAATGTTTGCCGCATCGCGCACCGTCGAAAAGGATTCGGCAAAAGTCCACTGATAAAAATCGAGATAGAATGGCGAAAAAATCTGCCCATCGTGAAATAATTTTGCCCATCGTAAAAAAGTATTCCCCATCCTAATATCTTTACTTCCCATCGGCGTTTTTATAGCAATTCTTGAGTAGATGAGTAACACAAGCGGAAACGCGACTGCAAAGGAGCGTGCCTGACGCTTAATTTTGCACGCTCCCTTGCGGTCGCGTTTCCGCTTGTATCGCAATTCCCTGTTATTTGCTCTAATATCTATCTGATAAAATTTTCCGCGTGTATATAGATCAGCCGTAAAACAACAAAAAAGCATCCGTGAAGATGCTTTTTTATCTTTAATTTATTCGGTTTCGTTTTAGAAATTGAAACGAACGCCGAATTGTAATTGACGCGAAGGTGCGGCTGACGTAAAGCCTAACGGCGATGTCGGCGAAACGCCTTTGATGCCGCGAGCATTGATCGGAATCACGTTGGTTGCGCCGCTGCAGTTCGGATTGGTTGACAGATTTGCCACGCAAGCCGTTCCGACGACGTTGTTGATGCCGTTGTAATTGACCGTGTTGAAAAGGTTGAACGCTTCGAATGTCAATTCCAAAAAGCGTGCTTCTTTGACGAAGAAACGACGCGCCAGACGCATATCGAAATTGTAGAACGCTTCGCCGCGTCCCGTGTTTCTGCCTGCCGTCGCCGGACGATCGTTATACAAACGGCTGTCGCCGTCCGTATCCGTTCCGATCAAAAGGTTGAACGGTCTGCCGCTTCCTGCCGTAAAGATCGGCGAGAAAACGAAATCCTTCAAAACCGCATTTTCAAACGGGCTGGTCATGACCGCGCTCAGAACGACGCGATGGCGTTGGTCAAAAGACGAAAGCGAACGGTCGTCGCGGACGTTGAACGGATTCTGCGCCAAATAATCGGTGTTGAAATCCGTCGCTTCGTCGATCGCTTTTGCCAATGTGTAGTTCGCATTGATGCTGTAATTACGCGAAAAACGCTTCGTCACCTGCAAAGTTCCCGCGTGATAAAACGTGTTCGCAACCGATTGATATTCAGCGTCGAGCGCGTATTTCGGCAGGAAAAATCCGTTTGCCGTCGGCGAACCGCCCGCCGCGCATTGGAACGGCGCGACCGTTCCCGGAATCGCATAACAACCGAGTTCGGTTGCCGAATAGGTCGGCTGTCCCGTGAATGCACTTCTTCCCGTAATCGCGTATTTACGAACATCGACCGGACGGATCAGATGCAAACCGCGCGAGAAAAGATAGCTCGCTTCCATCACGAATCCGCCGCCCAAATCTTGCTGGATCGCGCCGCTCACCTGATAAGTTTCAGGGTTTTGATAATCTTGTCCGAGCCGAATGCGCGCTTCGAGCGGTCTGCCGGGAGCGGTGTTCAAACCGAATTGCGTTAAATCCGAAGCCTGAATCTGACGCGTTCCGATCACGCCTTGAGCAAGCAAAGTTCGATAAATATTGACTGCGCTGTATGCGCCCGGAAGCTGGATCGTCGAAACGACGATGTTGATGTTATACGGATTCGTTCCCGACGCGAGCGTGTTCACAACGTTCGTGATCTGGTTGTCGATCTGTCCCGTGAAAATTCCCGCGCCGGCGCGAAGAACCGTTTTGCCGTTGCTGAAAACATCCCACGAAAACCCGACACGCGGCTGAAAATTGTTTTTATCGACCGGAACCGGATCGGCTTCTTTCTGCACGAAATAACGCAATCCGTAATTAAACGTCAGATTCGGGCGAATTTTCCAACTGTCTTGTCCGAAAAGCGAAAATTTCTGTGCGCTGCTGGCAAAAAGCGGAAGCCCGAAACCTTGCTGATAAACCTGCGGCAGATTGAAGTTGAAAGACTGCAAAGCATTAATCGTGCTCGAAGTCGTATTGCTCAAAGTCGTTCCCAAAAGTGCGGCTTGCTGCGGAGTGATCACGCCGCCGACCGCGTCAGTTTGAATCTGTGTGGCGATCGCAGTTCTCTGCGCCGCCGAAAAAAGCGTGGCAAACGGCAGCGAACCGAAGCGGAAAGTTCCCGGTAAATAGGTGTCCGAAGTGGTCGAAATTCGCGCAAATTGATAAACCGCGCCAACCTTTATCGTGTGCGAATTACGCACGAAGCTGACCGTATCCGCAAGATCGAATTGTCTGGTAATGCTGTCTGACGGCAGAAAAATATCGCGTCCGAAATTTCCAAAACCGAGAATATTCACTTCCGGTCCGAAAGGATCGTTCGGCGTTACTTTCAAGCGGTAATACGAAAATTGTCCGCGCAGTTCGTTGACGGTGTTGCTGTTGAAATTGTGCGTTTCCGACAATAAAATTCCGCCGCTCGGATTGTCGATCGCACGACCGCGCGAAACCGCGTTCAACGCGCCCGTCGCCTGATTTTCATTGTCGATTTTGGTGTAATTCAAACGAACGAATCCCGTATCCGTCGCGCTGAAAGTGTGATCGATACGACCGGAAATCAAAGCCGACGTATCTTT
>DAITPE010000531.1:0-4234 GCA_036833775.1 Pyrinomonadaceae bacterium
GAGAGCGTTTATCATACTTGGTTTATCAACAATGAAGATCGTCTGAAAGCCTTTCGCTCGATTCGTCGCGGCGTTTTGCAGGTTATCAAAGACATCGAAAACGGCGGATTCCCAAACGATTTCAAGGGTTCCTCTTTGGAATTTGTCCTGAAGGTTATCACCGAGCAGAAACAGGTTTTTGAAGGTGCGTCACATCCTTTTTATTGGAAACCAAAGTTGCGGATTCCCGATATTTACGAAAATCAAGCGCACAAAAAAGCCTTTGGAGTATTTTTGGGAAACTGCCTCAATGCCAAGACGGATGAACAGATTATCAAGGAAATAATTCGGTTGGATAATTTAAAGATTAAGGGCTTAGGTCCGGCGGTCGCCAGCATTTTGTATTTTCTGCATCCGACTTTTATGCCCCCGTTTAATACGGCTATCGTCAACGGTTTTAATATTTTATTTAACGACAAAAAGAAATTAGGTTCGTGGACGGATTATCTCGAAATGCGCGAGGCAATAGTGAAGGCAAATGCTCAATACAAAAATGAGTTTTCAAATGATTTGGGTGCATTTACAGGACTTCTTTTTGACATCGGCATCGGAAAAGTCATCAAAGCGGATAATCACGAGCTTTCCGCCGAGGAAATTGCCAGAATCGAAAAGCAAATCGCCAAACGGCACAAGGAAGTCAAAGCCGAATTTGATGAAGACGATCTGCATACCGAAATGCAGTATCACCTGCTCAAAATCGGTCATAGTTTGGGATATGATGTCATTTCCGCCTCAAACGATAAATCTAAGAATTATAAAGGTAATCATTTTTCCGCTTTTTGTTTGAAGAACTTTCCTGAAATGTCGGTTGACAAAGACACTCTGAACACCATCAGTTTGATTGATGTTGTCTGGTTTGAAAAAGGCACGAATAAGATTGTTGCGGGATTTGAAGTGGAAAAAAGCACTTCGATTTATTCGGGAATCTTACGGCTTTCCGATTTGGCTCTATCTTTTGGCGATACGGCGGATTTGTATTTGATAGTTCCCGGCAACCGCGAAAAGGATGTGATTTTGCAACTGAGCCGCCCGTCTATCAAAACCGGAAATTTGCCGATTAAATATATCGTTTTTGACGAACTGCGCGGAAATTGCGAAGCGATTTGCCGTTTGGGAGAAGACTGCAAGGTGATGAACCGGATTGCCAAATGTTGTTGAAGGATTCAATACAACTTCCATTATTCAAGTGAAAAAAAATAACACAAAAATTTTAATTGCCGACGACGACGATTCCCTGCGTCGTGTGCTTGAGTTCCAACTTCAAGAAGCGGGTTTCGAGGTTGTCGCGGCAGAAAACGGCAAGCTGGCTTTGGAATTATTCTCCGGCGAGGATTTCGACTGCGTAATTACCGATTGGCGAATGCCGCAGCTTTCCGGCTTGGAATTCATTCAGCGGGCGGTGGCAATTCGGAGCGAAACTCCGATTATTGTAATTACCGCTTTTGGCGATGTCGAAACCGCTGTTGCTGCAATGCGCTCCGGCGCGTTTGATTTTATCACTAAACCGTTTGATCGACAGGCGATACTGATGACGGTCGAAAGAGCTTTGAAATACGGCGCGATTCTCTCGGAAAACCGCCGTCTGCGCCGTCTGGTTCATGAAGATTTTCGGATTGAAAATGTTGTCGGAACATCCGAGAAGATGCGGAAAGTTCTGGAAACAGTCGAGCGAGTTTCCAAAACTGATGTGACGGTTTTAATCGAAGGCGAAAGCGGCACGGGAAAAGAATTGATTGCCAAAGGCATTCATTTTTCGGGCGCGAGACGCGATAAACCGTTCATCGCAGTCAACTGCGCGGCGATTCCCGAAAATTTGATCGAAGCCGAACTATTCGGCTACAAACGCGGTGCGTTCACTGGCGCGAATCTGGAATCGAAAGGAAAATTTGAAGAAGCGAACGGCGGAACTCTTTTTCTTGATGAAATCGGCGCGATGCCCCTTGCTTTGCAGACAAGACTTTTGCGCGTGCTTCAAGAGCAGGAAATTACGAGACTCGGCGAAAATGTGCCGCGCAAGATTGACGTTCGCATCATCGCTGCGACGAATGAAAATTTAGCGGAATTAATCAAGGAAAATAATTTTCGGGAAGATTTATATTATCGTTTGGCGGTCGTTCCCGTGCGTCTGCCGCCTTTGCGTGAACGGCGTGAGGATATTCCTCTTTTAACCGAATATTTTCTAAAAAAATCGTCTGCCAAACATAAAATTAAACAACCGAAAGTTGAGCGCGAAGTCTTCGGAGCGTTTTATAATTACGCTTGGCTTGGCAACGTCCGCGAATTGGAGAATGTTGTTGAAAGAATGCTTGTTTTGTCCGACGGCGAAACATTATCGCTCGTTGATGTTCCCGAAAACCTCAAAAATTTGACGACCGCTTCGGAGAATCTTTGGTTTCCTCTGCCTGCCGAACCTTTTGATTTGGAAAAAGTCGAATGTGAAATTATCCGCCAAGCTTTGAGTCGTTTCGATGGCAACCAATCGCAAACGGCGCGTTATTTGGGAATTACCCGCAGTGCATTGATTTATCGAATGCAGAAGTTTGATTTAGGCGGCGAAGAAAAATGATATATTTTGCGTATAATATGGTTTGATGAGACGCTTTTTGCCGCAAGCTACGATTGGTTTAGTCATTATTCTGATAACGGTTCTGCATTTTTTGACACCGCTTGATCAGGTTGTTTGGCACGAAATCTATCAAAGGCTTTATTACATTCCAATTATCGCCGCCGCGCTCCTTTTTGGTATGCGTGGTGGGCTTGCCGCCTCGCTTTTTACCACTGTCGTTTACACTCCGCACATTTTCCTTCATTGGCAGCACGGGCATTTTGATTATTCTATCAACCAGTATGCTGAAATCGTCATTTTTAATCTTGTCGGCGGCGTAATGGGTGCGCTTGGTGATCGGCTCAAACAAGCGAGGGAAAAAGCCGAACGAAATGCAGAAGAGCGTAGTAAGGCTTATGAAGAGTTACAGAAGACTTTCGAGCAGCTTCTTCAAGCCGAAAAACTAACTTCTTTAGGTGAACTGTCTGCTGGGATTGTTCACGAAGTTCGCAATCCGCTCGGGGCAATTAAAGGTGCGGTCGAGATTCTTGAAGATGAAATTGCCGAGCATAGTCCGCGTCGTGAATTTGCCGATTTAGCTAAAAAGGAGGTAGATAGACTAGATAAATTAGTAGGTGAATTTCTTCGATTTGCGCGTCCGGCAACACTTTCCGTCAGACCTAATGATTTGAATAACATTGTTGAGTCAGTTGTTTCGTTGATTGAAAATCAAGCGACTGCTCAATCTGTTGCAGTTGAAAAGAATTTACAGCGGGATTTGCCGGAAGTTTTGGTTGATAACGAGCAAATCAAGCAGGTTTTATTAAATCTTGCCATCAATTCCCTGCAAGCAATGCCGGACGGTGGAAAGTTGTTTTTTCGCACCTTTAGCAATAATGAATCGTGTGTTGTAGAAATTGAAGACACTGGTAGCGGTATTGATGAAAAAATTTCCGGTAAAATTTTTGATCCGTTTTTTACAACTAAAGAAAAAGGCGTAGGTCTCGGACTCTCAATTGCTCATAAAATTGTCAGTCAGCATAATGGTAGTTTATCTGTTGAAAGCAGTAATGGAAATACAGTTTTCGCTTTACATTTGCTGAAAAATCAATAATTGTTTTTAATGTTGGTATATTTTGAGCCGTGAGGTTGGCTTTTGCTTTAATTGGTGGAGTGAAAGAAGAGTCTTTGGGTTGATGTTTTGAGAGAGGAGTATAATTGTGGCGAAAAAATTTGAGTTAATAAAACAGACGAAGCCGATTCAGCTTTCTTTGTTTGAGATTTTGACCGAAACAGACGTTTTGACCGAGGATGGTAGCAAGCAGTTAAAAAAAGGTAAGAATTACTCTCAAACAATCGAGCTTTATGACTTTATGCCGCGTTTTGTCTTCGGACATCAGGCAGATTTGCGGCGAAACTTTAATGGATTGTTACCCGCAATGGTTCGGGATTTTGAATGTCGCGGTGTTCCCTTTCGGCTGACTCTGACACCAGCGACGCTAGTGCAGCCGAATGGTGATTCAGTGGCTCATTATCCCGGCGCGGATGAGGATATTCTGGAGATGGTTTTGCGAAAGATGTATATTGAGGATAATCCGCGACTTTTTGACGGGCAGCCCGGAATGACGTTTACGGTCAACAGCATCCGAA
>DAITPE010000532.1:0-4222 GCA_036833775.1 Pyrinomonadaceae bacterium
TTTTGTCTGACATTTGCGATCGAAGAAACGGCATCGAACAATCTGCCGAAGCTGCTCGTTTCGACCGTATTTATTTTATTTTCAAGCTGTTTCAGTAAAACTTTTCGCTCGGTTTCGGCGCAAAATTTAACGCATTGCAAATCTTCCGTCCAATCGATGCCGCAAGTTCGCAAAAGCGACAAAGCCTGCCGATAAACATTTTTCACAGAAACATCGCCGCCTGCAAGCGGAAAATATTTTAGCTGCGCAGTGCGTTCAAATCCTTCGTAATCAGCAATTAAGACTTCACCGCCCCAGATTTTTCCATCTGTTCCAAAACCTGTTCCGTCGAAAGCAAAGCCGATGACTTTTTCATCTTTCACACCGTTTTCCGCCATTACAGACGCGATATGCGCGTGATGATGCTGGACTTTGACGAATTTTTTCTCTTTCGCAAATTTCGTTTCAGCCCATTTTGTCGAAAGATAATTCGGATGCAGATCGCCGACGACAATTTCAGGTTCGACGTGAAACAGATTTTTCATCTGCTCGAACGAACGCTCGAAACTTTCCAGCGTTTCGAGATTTTCCATATCGCCGATATGTTGCGACATAAAAGCGAAATTTTCGCGCGTCAAACAAAACGCCGATTTCAACTCACCGCCGACCGCCAAAATCTGTGGAACTTCAAACGGCAATTCGACCGGAAAAGGCGAATACCCGCGCGATCTTCGAATCGGTAAAAGCTGGCTTTTAGTTTTTGGTTTTTGGTCTTTGGTTTTTGAATTATCCCAATCCTCAATCCCAAACACCAAATCCCAAATCCTGACAACTGAATCGTCACACTGCACGTAAATATCGCGGTTGTGCATCAAAAACGAATCGGCGAGATTGGAAAGTTTTTCAAAAGCTTCGACGTTTTCCTTGACGATCGGTTCGTTTGAAAAATTGCCCGAAGTCATTACCAAAACATCGATTTCATCGTCAAAAAGCAAAAAATGAAGCGGCGAATACGGTAGCATCAAACCTAAAAACTGATTGTTCGGTGCGATTAATTCGCTTAAATCGTTTGCTTTCTTTTTCAAAAGAACGATTGGACGCGCATTCGATTGAAGAATTTCCTTTTCAGAATTACCAATTTCGACCAATTTTTCAGCCGTTTCCAAATCTTTGCACATAACGGCGAAAGGTTTATCGACGCGACCTTTTCTCTCGCGCAAATTTTTTAATGCTTCACCGTTTCGCGCATCGCAAACCAGATGAAAACCGCCAATTCCTTTAACCGCAACGATTTCCCCGTTTTTCAAACGGTTTTTTGTTACTTTTATCGCAACTTCTTTTTCAAAATTCGCGCCGTCTTTTCCGATAAAATAAACGTGCGGTCCGCATTTTGGGCAAGCGTTCGGCTGTGCGTGAAAACGCCGATTTGTCGGATCGTCATATTCATTTTGACAATCGGAACACATCGAAAATTCGCGCATCGTCGTATTCGGGCGATCGTATGGAATTTTTTCCGTGATCGTAAAACGCGGTCCGCAATTGGTGCAATTTATAAAAGGATACTGAAAACGTCGATTTTTTTCGTCAAAAAACTCTTGTAAACAATCGTCACAAACACAAATATCGGGTGAAATCAGCGTAAAATCTGCGTCGTGTTTTTCTGATTCAACAATTCGAAAATCGGCTTCGTTTTTCGTTTCGATCTCAGCAATTTTTATTTCGGAAATATGTGCAAGCGGCGGAAGATTTTCTTTCAAAAACGCTTGAAAATCTTCGAGATTTTTTTCTAATCCTTCAATTTCAATAAAAACTCCCGAACTTTCGTTTCCGACAAAGCCTTTAATATCAAACTTTTGCGCGGCTGAATAAACAAACGGACGAAATCCGACGCCTTGCACTACACCTTGAATCTCAAGCCGAAAACGCTTTTTATTTTGGTTTGTTTGAATTATTGCTGCAAACATTATTTGAAACTGCTTATAAAAGAAATCACACAAAATATTTCGTGAATTTTTGTGTTTTTTCGTGGCTAATTTCTCTTAATTTCCCAAATCGTCACGCGATTATTTCCCGAATCGGCAACCGCTAATTTATTTTTATAAAGATGAATGCCGTAAACCCAGCAAAGCGTATCACGGTCAACTAATTTCCAACGGTTTTCGCCATTTTCGTCAAAACTAATCTGACCGACAACCGAATCAGCCGAGCGATATGTGCCGTTTTTCGGTAATCCGTCCCAAAATAACACGCGATTATTCGCCGTGTCAGCGACTGCGAGCACATTTTCGTCAACCGAAACCGCATACGGAAAACGCAGCCGCGACGCGCCTTGTTTGATGTATGGAAATTCTCCGTTTTTCGTAAAATCTTCCTGTCCAAGCACGATTTCGGCATTTCTGTCGCTTTCCAATTTTCCGTTCCAACCCAAAACGCGATGATTTCCCGCGTCTGCAAAGTAAACTATTTCTTCATTTCCGGCGATGTCGTGAATCCAGCGAAAACTTTTTGCATCGGCTTTTTGTTCCAAACCGCGATTTTCGAGATTCGTTTCAAAATCGTCTTGCCCGATCACAAAATCTGCGGGTTGATTCGCTTCGGGAATGCCGTAAAATCCCAAAACGCGCCGATTTCCCGTGTCGGCAATGTAGAAAATTCCGTTGATGTAATTAAATCCGTAAGCCCAATATAACGAATCGGCGGAACATTTTCCGTTACCGCGATTTTCGGTGATTTCGGTCAAATTTGCTTGTCCGATTGCGTAATCGGGTTTTTGAAAATTTTCGGTCGGAATCTCGTTCCAAACCAAGATTCTGTGATGCCACGAATCGGCGACAAACAGTTTGTTTTCAATGATTTTCACGCCTGTCGGCAGATGCAAACCGCGCTCGGCAGAAGTTCCGTTTGCGCGCGCGCCTTCGGTTTCAAAATCAGGTTGACCGAGAACGATGTCGGCGGGCGTTTGGTCGTTTTCGGGAATTCCTTTCCAGATCAAAACGCGATGATTTCCCGAATCTGCCGCAACCAAATAATCATCGTTAAAAAAAACTCCGCGCGGCGCGTAAAGTTGTGAAGCAGAAGGCTTTGCATCGGGCAAAGCAATGCCGAAAGGCGATTTCGCACCGAGCCAAGTTAAGGGATTTGCGATGTGGGATTGCGGATTTGGGATTTGAGTTTGAACATCAGATTGTTTTCGCAAACTCACTCTTTTAATCACAGTTTCTTGCATAATTTCATCCCTCAATTCGGTCTGACTAAAATTTTCCCGTTTTCGACTCTCAAAGGAAAACTTTCGAGCTGCGCAGCTGGTGCCGTCATACATTCGCCCGAATTTGCGTCAAACTTAAAGCCGTGCCACGGACAAGTCAGCATTCTCTCGTCGGCTTCGAGCATTCCGCCGTCGAGCGGCAAACCTTGATGCGGACATTCGTTGCGAAACGCGCTCAGACGATTTTCGATATTTATCAATAAAATATTGTGTGTTTCGTCGCGAAAACACTTCATTTTTCCGGTCGGAACTTCTTCGATCGACAAAGTTTCGATCCAGCCTTTCGTTTTCGAATTGCTCAAACTTTCGATTTGAATCAAGCTCGGACTCGGTTCGTTCGGCACGACTTGAACGGATTTTATCTGCGGAATATTCGTCAAAATCGCTTCTTCCACGCCTTCGCGCAATGTCACAGCTGATTGCGAACAGCCGTTGCACGATCCCATCAAACGCACGAAAACGGTTTCATTTTCAACATTTACGAATTCCACATCGCCGCCGTGAGATTGCATATACGGGCGGACATAATCCAAAACCTGCACGATTCGCGCCGACAAATTCGGTTTGATGATTCCGTGTAATTGCAAAACGGCAAGCACACTCGGTTCGTCAACCAATTCAAAAAGTAATTCCTTTCCGCGTTCGTCGGCTTTCAGTTTTTGGACGATTTTCGTAAGCGCAAATTTATGAAAATCTTCGATCGCCGTTTTCAATCCGAGCGCGTGCATTTGCGCGTTATCGTCTTCAATTTCATTGACGTTTTTCAACGCTTTATCAATCCGTTCGGCGATTTTCTCGAATGTTTCTTCCTGCATTTTCGTCAATTTTTCAGATTGTGCTGTCGCTGTCTGCATAAATATTATTTTTCATTAACCACAGATGAACTCAGATAAACTCAGATTGTTAAAATTATAAATCAAATATTTTCAATAATTTATCCGAAAATCATCTGTGTCTATCCGTGTTTATCTGTGGATA
>DAITPE010000533.1:0-4221 GCA_036833775.1 Pyrinomonadaceae bacterium
AAAAATCTCTGCTTTTCAAGCGTTTTTCTTAAAATTTCAAGAACATTTCGATAGCTTTCCAACAAAATTCTATTTTCGATTTCTTTTTGTTTTTTCACCCTGTAATTTACTAACGGATTTCTATTTAAACGCAAAAGTTTAATCGTAAATACTCCGGTATCGGTCAAAGCAAAAAGTTTTCCGTTCGGCAATTCGACAAAGTGATTTTCGGAAGTTTCAAAACGCGGATTCCAAAGTTCTTTGTCAGTTTCAGTTTCGGGATAATAATCCGATTTGTAAAGATTGCAGCGAACACAAGCATAAACGAGATTTTCCTTTTCATCGCTTCCGTTTTTGCTTTGAGGTTTAAAGTGGTCGATCGTTAATTCTCCGCCCGAATCGGTTTCGCTGACACCGCAATATTCGCATGAATAATTTGCTCTTTCACGCACGAATTGGCGTATTTCATCATTCATCAGGCAACTTTCAAACTTTCACGATCATGCAGTTTACGGCGTAAGATTTCGTTTTCATTACTCAGATTTTCATTTTGCCGAGAGATTTCTGCAATTCTTTTTTTTGATTCGGATATTTCTTCCAAAGTTTTTTGAAATGCTTCGTTTTGAATATTAAATTCCTCTGAAACGAATTTTTGAGACAAAATTTCGCTTTCAAGACGATCTTGTTCGGCATACCAAGAATCAAGTTCGTTTTTTTCCGAATCATTCAAGGCATTGCCTTTAACTGATTTTTCGTGCAATTTTTGCATTAAAACGTCGCTTTCCATAATTTGAGATTATTACACAAATGATTGAAAAAAAGAATTTATTTTGCAGTTTCGGCGTGTTCTAAAATTATCGTGAAATTGTTTTCCCGCGCTTCTTGAAAAATGTTTTTGACAAAAATTGAATCGTTTGCGGTGAAAACATTTTCGCTCAAAAATTTGCTGATTTCTTCGTCTTTTGCGTCTGAATTTATCGAACCTTTGAGTTGATTTGCGGTCAGACGAATTTGGACTTTTAATGCGAAAGGTTTCGCGCCGACTTTCACGTTTTGCAGATTTGTGTAAAGCATCATTTTGATAAAACCGTCTTTGATGTCGTTTTTGGACGGCATTTTGGCGCGGACGCTGTGTTTCGCTTCGATCAGATAAGCTGTTTTGTTTTCGATCTTTGTTTCGTCGCAGGTGAAAAAATATTTTCCGAAAAGCGCGTTGTTGATCGTGACTTTCGCTTTCGTGTCGGTTGAAAGTGCTTCTTTCGGTTGTTCGGTGACAAATTCTCTCGCCTGTGCTTTTTGAGATTTATTGCGCGAAAATTCGAGAAACTTTTCAGGAGTTTCGGCAACTTTTATCAGTTCGTCGAGCGCGTCGGCATCGTGCAGATAAGTTTTGGTTTCGGCTGAAATTTTTTTGTATGAAAGTTTGGCTTTTTCAAAGACGTTTTTGAGTTGTTTCGTTTCGCGTTCGTTCCATTCGCGCGAAGTTCCTTTGAAATCGAAAACTTCCGTAAGACGCGACAAAATATAGTTGTTATCGAATTTCTGATTGGTAATTTGGTCATTGCGTTTCGTGTTTTTCTCGGCTGAATCGTAATACGCGAGAATTACCTGAACATCCAAAAGACTCAAAAGTGAGATCGTGTCCCATTGCAAAAAATCGCGGTCGCCGCCCAAACCTTCGTCTTTCACGACCGGAATTATAGCAACTTTTTTGCCCGAAACGGCAAGCGTATCGTAAACGCGTTCATACGGATAAGAACGCGTCCGTTTCGGCGAAATCCAACGGCTGACGGCGATCGTTTCTTTATTATTGTTCAATAAAAATGCGCCTTGTGCTTTATTGATGTCGAAATTTTCAAACTTCGATTCGCGCAATTTATCATTGACGAATTGTTTGTATTTTATCTTTTCGACGCTTCCCGAAATTTCTTCCGATTGGTAAATATTACTTTCTATTTCCGGCTGAAAGCTCGCTTTTTGAAAAAAAAACTGCGGTTTCGGTTCTTCGATTTGCGAAGTTTTGTTTTCTTCGACCGCAACGACCGAACCGAGTTTTACGAATGCATTTTCTCGTTTTACTTTCACTTTCAAACGCGGCGAAGCGGTCGTTTTATCGGCGGCTTCGGGCAAATCGGAACGAAAAGTGACCGAATATGCCGTCCGCAATTGCAAAACAATATCGTCGTAAGCCTTTTGAATCTGGTCTAATTGCGTGATCGGATAATAAACGCCGCCGCTGATTTTCGCGAGTTTTTCGCCTTCGCCTTCAGCTTTTGTCGTTAAACCCGTATATCTTGCACGAAGCGGATCGACGGTTTGATTCGGATTGACCGAAGTTGCGATCAAGCCCGACGGAACGTAAAGCGGATAAACGAGCGCGCCGCTTTCTTGGATCGATCCGAGCAGCGAATCGAACGATAAAAACGAACGATTATCGTCGCCGTCGGTCAGCGCGACGATCGCGGTTCGTTCGCCTTTCATCGGTCGCAAAGTTTCGGTCAAAACGTAGCCGAGCGAATCGTAAAGCGCGGTCGCGCCACCTGCGTCGAAAGTGTCTAAAGATTTGGAAAGAATCGTTTTATCGGTCGTAAAATTTGAAACTACTTGAACGTCTTCGTTAAAAATAATGATTGCAACTTTATCGTTTTTATCGACCGTATTGACGAACGAACGCGCGGCTTTGCGGATAAAATTGACGTAATTATCGACACTGCCCGAAACATCGAGCAGCAAAACCAAATTAAACGGCGCGGTTGTCGGCTGAACCGACACGACTTCGCGCACGTTGCCCGATTCGGTGATTTCAAAATCATCTTTTCCGAGTTCGGCGATCGCGCGATTATTCGAATCGAGCACGCGAACGAGAACTTTTTTGAGTTCGGAAACGGGTTGATTTTGGTTTGCTTTTCGTTCGGCTAAAACAGGTTCGCGTTTTGCGGGCGGCAGAGTTTTCGCGTAATCGCCGAAATATTTCGGACTTGCGCGGCGAATCGCATCCGTCAGCAGTGAATCGCCGCTCCGAATGATCGCTTTTGCCGCCGTTGTCAGCGGACGTTCGCGCAGATCGGAAGAAACTTCATTCGGCGGAACATTAAACAAAACAATGCCGCGAGCGGTCGTGAAATTCAGTTTGATTTCGTTGGAAAAGGGCTTTGGTTTTTGGTTTTTGGTTTTTGGTTTTTTGGCTTTTTGGTCTTCGTCAGTTGTTCGTCGTTCGTCGTTCGTTGAATCGGAATTTTCCGATTTCTCCTCTTCTCCTTTTCTCTTCTTCTCCTTTTCGCCAATTCGTCCGCTTAGAACAAACTTTCCTGCCGATTTTTCCGAGACTTTTTCGAGTTCGACGTCGCTTAAAAAACGCGGACGGCTTTGCGTCCAGAGAAAATCGTATCTGACATTATCGAGCGGAACATCGACGGCGATCGTGCCGGTTTCGGTTTTTACTTCGATGAGTTCGATATTTCCCGTAACGAGAGCTTCACCGTCGTTCGTTTGAATTTTGAGTTTGATTCTTTCGGGAATTTTGAAAAATAGATCGATTCGTTTTTTCGTGTTCTCGGGCGCGACCGTGATTTGAAGTTTGCCTTTTGAATTGTCTATTTTAAGTTCGCTTTCGACGGCGGAAACGGCGGAAAGCTTTACTTTTTCGGGCTTTGTTTCGGTATTTTCTTCACCTGTTTCGTCCGTCTCTTTTTCTTCGGCGACGGCATTTACTTTGCCGTAAAAATTGATAATTTCGATCGTTGCGCCGCTTTGAATTTCAAAATCGCGCTCGAAATTTTGCGCTCGTGCCGTGAAAGCAAAAGCGCAGAATAATATAAAAAGTCCTGTCGTTTTTCTAAAAATAAACTTCATTTTAAGATTTGCTCGCGCCGCTCGTGATCCTGCCCGATTGGATCAGACGATTGCGGACGCGTTCCTGCCATTTTTTGCGCGGCTGGTCTTTCTCTTCAAATTGTTCGAGCAAATCCTGCATCGATTCGCCGCCAGCCTGCCGTGTTTTGAAATACATCAAAGCCATCACGATCGAAAAAAGCGAAGACACTACAAGCGTAAAAGGAATCAAAGCCAAATCCATCAAACTCTGCCGCAGTGTATTTTTTCTGAATTCTTCCAGCTTTCGATTTTGTTTTTCCTCAATTGATGCCGCAGTTTCATCGTTTTTTTGATTTTCGTTGACACGCACACCGTTCGGACCGACGTTGATATTAAAATCTTGATCCGACTCAGCTTCAGCCGAATTGT
>DAITPE010000534.1:0-4177 GCA_036833775.1 Pyrinomonadaceae bacterium
AAAAACCCTTCACAGACATTGGGCGCGACAACTATTCGCCATATATCGACACACGCCCGCCGCTCGAAGCCGGAAAGCCCGAAGTGCGCCGTTATCAGCTTTTATATCTGCGCGAAGACAAAGTTGTCGGAAAGCCTTCTACGAGCTACGAAATCGTCACAAACCCATAGTATTTGGGATTTGGGATTTGGGATTTGGGATTTGGGATTAATCTTTTACAAAATCGCATCACCCACCCGCTACCGCAGGTGGTTCTGACCTGTTTTGCAAATCCGCAATCCCGAATCCGCAATCCCGAATCGCTCGACTTTCCCGTCTAATCTTTTTCTATGTCCGATGCATCAGAAAAAGTCTCTCGCTAAGGTTCTTTGACAAATTTGTTTACAAGGCTCGGAATCCATTGTATGATTAGCGGCATTAGCAATTATCAACACAGCTATATGTTCGGCGTTCCTTAAACAAGCGCAGAACAGCTGCCGTCCATCTAAACAGTCAAATTAATTCAGGAGAAAAAGAATGAAACCGGTATTAAAGTTTGTATTAGCAATGTTATTGGCGACCGCATTTTCAGCAGCAGTTTTCGCACAACGCAACGATTCGGAAAATCCGCGAAAGCTCGGCGAACAATGGATAAAAGCTGAAAATTATACTCTGTATGCGTCAAGTAGCGGACGCAACCAATGCACAGACTTTATCCCCGAGTTTGTGCTGGTTTATGATGTGCCGGCTAATTATGTTTTTGAATCGGAAGGTTTTATTAAATTAGCTCTGGATACATTTGAAACAAAATGCAGCGGCAGTAACCTGAAGCAAGAACAAATTATAAAATTAAACATTTACTTCAAAGACAAACAGATCGGCAAAAATAAAGACGACGGTTATTACAGCATCGGTTTGACAAGTGAAAGCTACGAAATTCCGTTTCTAATACTTCTTATATCCAGAAACCAATATACGAAGTATGAATGGAGAGTGACACCGAATGTTTACTCAACATTAAATGAATATCAAAAGCCTTGGAGTCTGGAAACGCTGGAGAAAAACATTGCGAAGCGTAAGCAGGATGCGGAAAAAGCAAAGATCGAGATGGAAAAATACTACGCCGAACAAGAGAAATTTAAAGCCGAAGCTCCGCAGCGTGAAGCCGCCGCCGCCAAACAGCGCATCATAGACGAAAGAAACTTGTCCGTCCCTGTTTTGAGATTGATAAAGCCGAATGCTCCCGAAACCTATAATTTCACGGGCTATTCGAATCAAAAAGTTTTTGAAGCGATTTACAAAGGTGAGTTCAGCGGTTTTGTAAGCCGGAAAGAACTCGATAACGCGGTTTTTGAAGCTGAAGAAGCAAGAAACAATGCCGATCCGCGATTGGCTTTGGAAATGCTTGCAAATATGATTCAAAGCGGTGCAAAACTTTCGGCAGTCATAGACCGCTACAAAGAACTAGCCTCGTATTATTTTGCTTATCACAATACGTATTTCGAGCTTTGCGGCAAAAATAAAGAAGTTCCTTGGGTGACGGGAGAGGTTTACAAGTTTTGGCTGACGAGAGACGGAAGATTCGTAGAAGGAAGCGAAAAATACGGATATTCAGGCTCGATTCGAGCACCTTACAAAGAAACGCACGTAAAAACTTACGAATTATTGGCGAAAAGACTCCAAGCCAAGCCGCAGATTTCGGAGGAAACTCTGGGCGACTTTAAAAAGTTTCTCCAAACCGAAGGATGCAGTTCGCCGACGGTCAGAAATTTTGAAGCCAATCTTTATTTAGCAACTAATTTAAGACTCCCGCTGCAAGTCTTATACGATCGTGCGCTAATCGAACCGGTTACAAAACAAAATACTGAAAACCAGTCTCCGAAAGTGTCAAATAAAAGTGATCCAAAAACAGCACCTAAAAAGAAAATCCGCCGAAAGAATTAGACAGTTGAGCAAAATAAAGATTATGTTTCAGCCACAGATTCACACAGATGAACACCGGATTTTCTTTGATATTTAAATAAATAATCATCCGTTTTTTGTTCTATCCGAGTTAATCCGTGTCCATCTGTGGCTAATGTTTCTTCTTTTTTATTTTGCTCGATTACTTAATACTGTTGCGCTGACTGATCGCCGAGCAGGAATTTTAGTGTTTGAATTAGCAAAATCTTACGCATTTTGCCTTTTATCTTTTTGCTTCTTACAATAAAAAGAATGTCCGATGCATCAGAAAAAGTTTTGGGAATCAAACATTTGCCGTTGTTTCCGCTGCCGCTCGTGCTTTTACCGAACGAATTATTGCCGCTTCATATTTTCGAGCCGCGTTATCGGCAGATGTTGGAAGATTTGCCGCTCAAAAAGAATATGTTCGGCATCACGTTTTTGAATCAAAACGAAACCGACAGCGACAAACCCGAAGTCGGAAGCGTCGGATGCGTTGCCGAAGTGCGCGAAGTAAACAAGTTGGATGACGGACGCTCAAACGTGCTGACGCTCGGCATCATTCGTTATCGTTTATTGGATTATGTCGATACGGGCGATCTTTATTACGTCGGCGAAGTGGAGTTTTTTGAAGATGAAGCGGAAGACGAAACGCTCGTGGAGGAAGCGGCGGACGAAGTTTACGCGCTTTTCAAACGCATCGCCAATGCTGCGCACAAACTCAGCGGTCAAGCGGGCGAACTCGACGACATCCCGCAAGCACCACCCGAAATGCTTTCGTTTCTGGTCACGGCGGCGTTTAATCTCGACAACGAGATGAAATACGAACTGCTCGAAATGACTTCGACCACTGAAAGATTGAAAAAACTCCGCGAAATTTTGAGCAAAGCAGTCGGTAAAATGGAAGAAAGCGCGGACATCCACAAGCTCGCCCAAACCAACGGTCACAGTAAGAAAAAAATCAATTTGTAAGAAATTAACAGGGATAACAGGATAGACATGGATATTTATGAATGATTTATCCCTGTCTATCTTTGTTATCCCTGTTAATTCTGCTTACTTTTAATTCGTCAGATTCGCTCTGAAAAATTCGATCACGCGCTGGTCGTAAACTTCGACCTGTTCGAGCGAGGCGTTGATGACGTTGTAACCTGAAGGGCTGAGATCGGTCTTTGTTTCGGTCTTGGTCGTATTCGGGAAACAGTTTGAAATCTTCTGCGTCGATTCCTGAAACTGCGGCGCGTCCGAACCTGCCAGCAGTAAAACCTGCCGATTATCCGCCGCTTTCGCCGCCGCACAAAGCGGATCGCGTTTGTAACAGCCGTCGAAATAATAAAAATATGTGCCGTATTTGGCGATTTCGGAAGTGACATTGCTCATAAACGGAAAGCGTTTGCCGAGCGCAGAAGCAAGCAGATGATCGGAATCGAACGGAACGGAATCGACGACGAGAGTTTTGATCGTCGGATCGTTTGAAGCCGCACGAATCGCCGCGATCGCACCGAGTTCGACACCGTAAACGCCGATATGTTTGCCGACGAGCGGAGTTTGCGCTTGAGTTTTCAAACCGCGCAAATATTCGACCGCCGCCGCCACGTCTTCCGCTTCACAGCCGCCGAACGTCGAATGTCTTTCCATCGGATTTTCGCCGTGACCGCGCTGGTCGGGCATCAAAACCGTAAAATTCGTCGCTTCGCTGAGCTTTACGCCGAGATTCAAAACGTGCGAACGATCCGCGCCGTAACGATGCAAAAGAATGACGGCAGGCGCATTTTCCGCACCGCGCAAAACCCAGCCGCGTGCATTCGAGCCGTCTTTGTTGCTCCAAGTTTCGGCGGTAACTTGGGCGGCGCGTGCGCTTAATTGTCCGTATTTTTCGGGCGTGACGAGATACGCCGCTTTCGGCACGTCGGCGGTTTTATGCACGAGCCAGACGGCAGAACCCATAATTGCGGAAACGATTACAAATACGACGGGCAATAGAAGCCTTGAAAAACTCTTAAAAAGACGTTTGGTTTTTCCCATAATGAAATTTTAGAAATGAAATACAACTGAAAACTGTTTTCGGTAGTCTTACTTGATAGCCCATAAAGAAAAAAGGCTTTCGGTATGCTGTTTAAAATGTTACCATATTCGGCAGATAGAAAGGAAGATGTTTTTAAATATGAAAAGAGCAAAGTTTTTCGCCCTGTTAGCACTAGTTTCAGCCTTTTGTTTCAATACTTTCGGACAAACACAGGCTGTCAAAATTTCCAAT
>DAITPE010000535.1:0-4080 GCA_036833775.1 Pyrinomonadaceae bacterium
GTTTCTGCCCGTTTCGTAAAGTTTGACGGCTTCGCAAAAACGTCTTTCGTCCGACAGATTTTCGGCAAACGGCAGCAAAAATTCGGTCAATTTCTCCGCGCCGATATTTTCCAAAACTTCCGCCCAATCTTTCGCCGTCCGCGGTCGCAGTCGATAAAATTTAGCTCCGCGCGAAGCCAATCGATTCTGCAAATTAAAAGCCGCTTTGTCGCCTGCCAAATCTGCGTCCGTCGCGATCAAAACTTGTTTGAAGCTGAATTTCAACGCCAACCAATCCGGCACACTCGTGCCGATCATCGCAACCGCTGGAATTCCGCACATTTCCAGAGCCAAAGCATCGATCGGAGCTTCGCAAATCGCCGCGATCTTTGCCGAAAAAATATCTTTCCGCGTCGCAAAAATTCCTTCCGATTTATTGCCTTTCGTGATTTTCGACGAATTAAAATGATTTTCTCCGATCGCCCTCGAATGCATTGCGACCAATTTTTCCTGCCGATCGTAAACCGGAAAGATCACGCGTTCGTCGCTTCCCTTCAATTTCCATTTTTCGCTGTCCTTTTCCCAATGTTCCCATTTCGGCGCGAAACCGCAACCTGATTGAATTGCAATTTCCGCAGAAATACCGCGCGATTCGAGATATTTTTCCGCCGCCGAACCTGCAAAATTCTTTTGAAATTCAAGCATTTTTTCTGCCAGATTTTCTTCTTTTACGGCTTCATCAGCAGTTTTTTCTTTTTTATAATCGACAGTTTCGATCGAAAAATGCGAAATCAATTTTTGCCGCGCCCGTGCTTTTTTCGGAATTTGCGGACGTTCTTCCCAAAATTCGCGCAATCTTCCTTTCGTCTGACAACGATGACAATAAAATGCGCCGTTTTCCGTATTTACTGTGAGCGAGCGATGCGCCGCGTCTTTCGGTTTTGCCGAACCGCAACGCGGACAGCAAAAACGCCTTTCTTTTCCGCGCATCGAACTGCGCGAATCGAAATTTTCGAGTTCGCTCAAAGATAAAAATTCTTCCAACATCTTTTACTCCTTTTATTTACAAACTTACCAAGCTTCCTGAAAACGCTGAATTCTGCCGCTGAATTTCAATGGAATCGCAATTCCCGGAACGCCGTGACGGTTTTTCAGCAAATTTAAAACTACTTCGACTTCGCCGTTTTGATTCGGCTGATCTTCCTTGCGCGTCAAATCCATTACCGATTCCGCCATATATTCGACTTCGCCGCTTCCCTTTGCCGAATGCAGACTCGCTTGCCCGTTTTTATTTCCGACGCGGTTGCGGTGCGAGATCGCCAAAACCGGACAATTCAGATCGCTTGCCAACGCCGAAAGCGCAGAAATTCCGGCGTTTATCAATTCGTATTCGCTCGCGCCGACAAAATCCGCATCCACGCCGCGCACCGATTTTGCCCACATCTGCACCGAATCGATGACAACCAGAACCTGTTCAGCTTTCGCGCGTTCCTTCAAAGCCTGCGAAACATCCAAAATCTGACGCGGCGAAGCATAAGCGTTCGTTCCGTCGAGCAAAGCCATCGAAGGAAGTCGTTCAACCGTTGCCAAAGCCAGCCGCATTGCTTCTTTAGGACCTATTTCGCCGCTTTTCAGCTTGCCGAGATACGTTTCCGTTTCCCGAGCGATCAAACGCCTGAATAATTCCAAAATGCCCATTTCGGTCGTTATATATAAAGAAGGAAATTTGCACATCGCCGCAATTTGCAAAGAAAACGCCGATTTTCCGGCTCCCGGCGCGGCTTGTAAGATATGTAAACCTGTCGCAAGATAACCGCCCAAAGCTTCGTCCAAACGCGGCAAACTCGTGACGGGTCCGCGCGGTTTGCCCGATTCTAAAGCCTTTTGCGCCGCTTCCGTATCGGCGACCAATTCTCCGACGAGATCACTTAACAGTGTTAATCTCGGAATTTTTTCTGACATTACAGCTTTCATAATTTCTTAAGCGTTTGTTTAAATCTAAAGTTGTCGGCAGGCGTCGCGGTTGCGGCGTGCGTCACGGAAAATTTTACACTCGGCTGAGAAAGCGGGAGCTTTATTCAGCCGTGTTAATATATTTATTATGATTGCTTTTTGAGAACGCGTGGTAAGTTGTATTATTTCAACATTTAAAAATATTAAATGCACTCGATGATAACGACAGTTGCACCGATCAATCCCGACCTTTGCACTATTCAGTAACGACAAATATTATTCACTGAATTACTTAAAGCCGTTTCTTAACCGATTTTTTCTAAATCGTTAAAAACATTTGAGATACTGCTTTATTGAATATTGCACCCGATAATCGCGGCATTTATTCAGTAAACCTAAAATATTTTGCAATAGTTCAATAAAAATAAATATTTAGATGCAATATTTCTAAAATGCACCCGATAATCGCGGCGTTTATTCAAAGGACATCAATTATTCAAATTCAAGAAAAAACGAAGCGGAATAATGCACATAATAATCGCGGCATTTATTCAAATAAATATTAATTTATCGGCAGATTTATTCATTAAATCTGCATTCTCAACCGGAATAATGCACATGATAATAGCGGCGTTTATTCAAAAGTGAATTAAATATTTCACCGAAAAATAAAAATGCACTCGACAATCTCGACTTTTATTCAGATTTTGAAGTTTTTTCCGTCAACCACTGAATAATTTTTTGTTTTTCTTCGTGCGAAACTTTTCTTCCGGCTTCGATTCGCGAAAGCGTCGGTTGAGAGAGTTCGAGCATTTCAGCAAGCTGCATCTGCGTTAGTTTCAATGATTTACGTTTTGCTTTTGTCTGGATCGCAATTTCCGCTTCATTGCGCGGCGGTGAATTCGTGAAATCCAGTTTCGGCTGAATATTCTGTTTTTCAGCCGTAGCAGTGATCGTTTCGTAAGAATCACGTATAAAATCAGGCGGTTCGATGGCGACTTTCGACGCGAGCCATTCTTTTATCCAGCCGTGTTTATTCGTATTCGACCAATCCCAATCTTGATATTGCCAGCTCGTGATTAAACCGTCCGTCTGCATTCGGTCGAGAGCTTTTTCGAGGCGTTCGACCGCACGATGGGCGTTTCGATTCGGAACCTTGATTCCGGCTTCCTTAACGAGCGTATTTGCTTCATACGGTTGAAGATACGAGGCTGATTTAGAACGAATTCGCCATTGCCAACTCAAATAACGAACGAGTCTTTTTTCGACTGCTTCGGTGCGCACGTTATAACGCAAAGCCTGCGCCGCAAGCAAGGCGGATTGTCTGCCTTCGGTCAATAAATATCGGGCAAAAATGCTTCCCGGACGAAAAACGAACCACATCACGTCGAGTGTTCCGTCGAGCCGCATTTGTCCGCCGCGATCGGTTACGGCAATTGCGCGGCTTTGAATAAAATCCGTCTTGCTCGTCTTCCCTCTTTTGACTTTTTCCGTGATCTCAAACCAAATGTTTTCAAGGTCTTGGATGGCTTCGGAAATCTCGTCGCGCTGTTCTTTCGTATAACCGCCGCGCCGACCGCTGCCGCCCAAATGCGGTTTTAATCCGCGTAATTTCAAAACGTCATCAGCCGTGATAACGGCGCGGCTTTCGTCGGAAGTTGCCTGCACGATCCAAGTCGCGCACATCGCATCGATCACATCGACGTGCAGGTCTGATAATTGTTCGCGCTTGCGCCACATCGAAGCTTCTAGTTCCTTTAATTTTTCGCCGTAAACGGCTTCGGTCTGCAATGGCGTAAGTTGAATCTTTCCTTTAATTGAAGCTTTTTCGACATACGCCGTCGGGTATGGCGATTCCAAATCTTGTTTGAATTTCTTTAAAGCGACGGCTTCGCGCATCGCTTGATAACTCGCGCTGCTGCTGACGGGCAAAAATTCCTTTTTCAAGAGAGCCTCAGTTGCAATTCCTGATGTTCTTTGGTTTTCCGAATTCGGATCGGTTTCGCTCAAATTTTTCGTTTCGGGTTTGGAGATTTTCTTTTCCAAATCGAGAATTAATTTCAATGTTTCAAGTTGTTCTGCAAGCATTTCACCGATTTTTAATTGGTTCGGAACGACGGCTTTCGGGTCATTTGAAACTCTGTTTGA
>DAITPE010000536.1:0-4068 GCA_036833775.1 Pyrinomonadaceae bacterium
GAAAATAATTTAGAATTTAGAATGCAGAATTTAGAATTTTCGTAAACAAATCTTTCGAGATAAGTTCTGCAAATTGATTTTGCCTTGATTGATTACTTATTTCTGCCCGAACTTTAAATTTCCCAAAAAAAATTTTCACTTAAAACCCCGATCTTTCTTCCGCGCCTTAACATTTTAGAATCCGACATTTACGTTTTGACAAACCGCACCCGCAAACCCGAAAAACGCTTGACCGCAAACGCTTCCCGACAAATTTTTATTGACACAAAACCGCCGTTTCTGCTACATTTCCTGTCAAACATCTTAACGAAAAACAAGTTTCGACATTTTTATTTATTATTTTAATTGTCGAAATCAAACAAATCGTTTTTTATTGTGAACATTGATTTTTGACAATCGAGCAAACGTATTTGAAACAGAAGCAAAGCAATCTTACATACGCGCAAAGCTATCGAACAGTGGAGCAAAGGACTGATACAGTGGAGCAAAGGTCTCATACAGTGAAGCAAAGCCATCGTGCAGAGGAGCAAAGGTCTCGAACAATGGAGCAAAGGTCTCGTGCAGAGGAGCAAAGCTATCGTGCAATGGAGCAAAGCCGTCGTGCAGTGGAGCAAAGCCGTCGTGCAATGGAGCAAAGGAATAATACAATCGCGCAAAGCCTTAATTTTTTCTCGCAAAGCACTTATTTCGTAATGAATAAAAGATTTTTCACTTGAAATGCGTTATTTTCAGCGGCATTTCATCATTGTTAAAGTGAATTATTGAATAAATGTTCGGCAAACGCCCGCGACAGCGGAGCAATTAATAAAAAAGCAAACGGACAGATAAAATTTCACCCGTTTCTTTCCTGTAAATTAAACGAACAAAACTATCTATTTTCACTTAATTTGAAAAGTTCCTATACGGAAGAACAAGGCGGGTAAATACACAATCAAAGCGGTTTTTAAAACTGAAACGGGCTGAAATCGAACATTTCGGCGAAAACTGTTTTCCGTTTTAACAAAACCTTGTCAAACAAACCTAAATTCATTACGAGGAAGAGAAAATGAAAATACTTACAGCCAGACAAGAAGTAAAAGTTAATATGTATGAAGTCGTCCGAATGTGCGTCAACGACCACGCGGACATTATCACGGCAAGCCCTGCTTTTGTCGAAGGTTTCACCGAATTTACGGGCGTTATCGACGGCATCAGGGCAAACGCGCCTTTATCCGGCGCAGTTCTGACGGGCATCACACAGGACAAACGCGTTTCCAAACTCGGTTTGTGCAAAATTTGCGCGCCGCTCGCCGGATTCGGTTTCGCCTACGCCGCCAAAACCAAAAACAATACGTTAAAAGCCGCCTTCGACTTTTCGGAAAACCAACTGAAACGCATCAAAGACGGCGAAATTGCCGCCCGCTGTCAGGCGATCCACGATCTACTTTTGGAAAATCGCGGTGCGCTCGAACCCTACGGCGTAACGACGGCTAAATTGACGGAACTCCAAAACGCGATCAACGATTACACCGCGACCGCCCCGAAACCGCGCACCGCCGTGACCAATCGCTCGACGATCAAAGCCAACCTCCGCGCACAATTCGCCCGCGCCGACGAGATTCTCGAAGATCAAATGGACAAAACCATCGAAAACTTCACCGAAACCGCCCCCGATTTCGTCACCGCCTACAAAAAAGCCCGAGTAATCGTGGACGAAAAATCAAAACCCAAAGAAGGCGAACAAATCGGCGAAAACCCGATCACCAGTCCGCCTACGTAAAAGAAAGCAAATAAAAAGCATTAAAAATCCAACAAAATCAGCACGGACAAATATTTGTCCGCGCTTTGTATAATTAACAAGCCAACCTTAAAATAAGAAGAAAAATTGGTTATATTTTCTTAAAATAAATGAACAAAGACGAAATATTGCTCGCACTTCAAAAAGAAGTAGAAGACTACAACAAAATTATCGCAACCGATAAAGGAGATTGGATTGTCAAAGGTTTTATTGACATCTACAAAAAAATTTACACTATTTCGATCGATACGAAAGTTGTTTCAAAAGTTATCGAATTGCTTCTCATACCCGCGTTTGAATCATTCGCAAAGAATAACGATTTAGTCTTGGAACTTCCTCCACATCAAAATTTTTATCCCGACTTAACTTTTATTTCAATGCAAACAGGCGAAAAATTTGCAGTTGATATTAAAAGCACTTTCAAAGATGAAAATAATAAAATTAACAGTATGACTTTAGGGGCTTTCAAAGGTTATTTCCGAAATAGAGAAAGTCAAACCAACACTCTTTATCCATACAGCTCATATTCTGCCCATTTGGTTTTAGGAGTAATTTATTCGCGAAATGAAGCAATTCAAAACGAAAAAATCATTTACAGTTTGGATGAACTTGAAAATATCGAATCGGTCATTAAGGATTTCAGATTTTTCGTTCAGCCGAAATATAAAATCGCCTCGGCAAGCCCGGGAAGCGGCAATACTAATAACATTGGTTCGATAAACAATTTAGAAAAATTGATTAACGGCGAAGGTGTTTTCGCGGAGTTGGGAGAAGAAATATATGATGATTACTGGATGTATTTCCTTACCAAAGATATGGCAAAAGCCTTGGAGATTCCAAGACCTTATACAAATTTAAAAAATTATTTGGAGTATAAACAACGCGGAATTGATATACTTCAAGATCACAAAGAAGAAATTGAAAAATTCGATGCAGAAGCAGAAATAAGCGAAAGCGAATCAGATAACGATGAGTAAAATAATAGTTCCGCCCATCAAAAGTCAGGGTATCAAAACAAAACTGGTTCCATGGATAATGGAAGTTGCAAAAGTTGCAAATAAGAAAAGATGGGTCGAACCTTTCCTTGGAACAGGCGTGGTTGCTTTCAATTCGGGCTTTCAGGAAGCAATCTTGAATGACATAAATCCGCATATCATAAATTTTTATCAAAAAGTTCAAAATGGAGAAATAACACCGTTGAAAGCCAAGAGTTTTTTGCAAATCGAAGGAGAAAAACTTTCATCAGCAAACGAAGACGGTTACGAACATTTCCGCTACATACGCGACCGATTCAATCAAGATTTCGAGCCGCTCGATCTACTCTTCCTCTCGCGCGCAGGCTTTAACGGAATGATGCGATTTAACAGCAAAGGATTTTGGAATATTCCTTTTTGTAAAAAACCTAATCGCTTTAATCAATCTTACATAACTAAAATCGTAAATCAGATCGCCAATGTGAAAGATGTTATTACCGACAAATGGGAATTCAAAAATAAAAATTTCACGGAAATTATTTCACTTGCCGATGAAAACGATATGCTCTACTGCGATCCGCCTTATTTTGGAAGATATGTTGATTATTACAACGGCTGGACAGAGCGCGATGAAGAAATTTTATTTGAGATGCTTTCACAAACAAAAGCAAATTTTATACTTTCGACGTGGCATCACAACGATTGGCGCGAAAATACGATGATTAAAAAGTTATGGAGTAAATTTAATATAGTCACGAAAGATCATTTTTATCATTCAGGCGGTAATCTGGAAAATCGTAAATCCATCGTCGAAGCATTAATTTGCAACTTCGAGATTAAACGCATTTCTCGTCACAATCATGAAACTGTCACTAAAAATAAATCTGCTCAGATTACATTGTTTTAATATTTCACGTAACAAACGTAATGAGTTTTCAAATCGAAACCGAAAGATTGATCCTGCGCGATCTGCGCGAAGATGATTTGCCGACGTTGGTTAGATATTCGCTCGAACCCGAATCGTTTAAGATGGTTCTCAAAAAACAGCGGACGGAAGAACATAATCAATACTTTTACGAAAACGCGCTGGTGTGGGCAAAGCATTTGGAAAACGAAGCGAGACGCGAATTTTACGCGCTCGTCGTCGAACGCAAAGGCGACAAAACGGTGGTCGGAAGCTGTAATTTGAGCAACGTCAAGCCGAAATCGTATGATGCGCACATCGGTTGGCATTACGGGTATGAGTATCGCAACAACGGCTACGCGACCGAAGCCGCACGCGGACTTTTACGTATCGGCTTTGAAATAAACGACGTG
>DAITPE010000537.1:0-4066 GCA_036833775.1 Pyrinomonadaceae bacterium
CTCCAAATTTGAACAATTAGTTTTCTTCGACGATTTGCAGAAATTCGAGCGGCTCGACTACTTTCAGAGGTCTGAATCTTTGACGAAATTCTTTGCAATCGTCGGTAAATCCGCTCATTAGATCGAGTAAATCTTTGTCGCGGCTGACGATATATTCGGCTTCGGAAGCGACAGCGAGGTTGATAATGATTTCGTCTTTCGGGTCGCGCTCGAATTTAAAAATTTCTGGCACGGATTGAATCAAAGTCGAGATATTGGAAATGTCTTCGATAAATGCTTCGATTTGCGTGGGTTCGGCATCGGGCAAACGGGCGAGAATGTTCGGTCTTAAAACGACATCGCGGACTTCGGCAAGCGTGTCTTTTGAAACGAAAAGTTTTATTTTGCCGTTTCGGACAGTTTCAAAACATTTGGCGGCGATGCTGTGCGGATTGAGCAAGGATTGAAGAAAGATATTTGTATCAAAAACCGCGTAAATAATTTCAGACGGCATTTTTTTCTTCCCACATTGCCTGTCTTTCGCTTTCGATGAGCGCGTCCAGATCGTCTTCGGTCATTCCGCTTTCAGCAAAGTTTCGTCTGATCGGAGCGAGGATTTCGTCGAGCGCTTTCTTACTTTCAATGTCTTTTTCGATCAAGTTTTCGACGTATTCGGCAACGTCCTTGCCTTGATTTTTCGCTTTTACTTCCAAAATCGCGCCGATGTTTTGCGGAACTTGAATTGTTAAAGTCATCGTTTCCATAATAGGGATTTTAGCATAAACGAATATAAGAAAATAATGTTATATTTGCGATTATTTTTTCAGAAATCCGTTCACGTCGAGCCAATGGATGTAAGCGTCGAACCATTTGTTGCTGGTGCGGTTCGGGTTTCCCAGACCGAAACCGTGTCCGCCGTTTTGGTATAGGTGAAATTCGACGGGAATTTTCGCGTCGAACCACGATTTGATTACTCCGAAATTTCCGCCGAAAAGAAAATCGTCGGTTGCGATGACGGCAAACATCGGTGGCGCGTTTTTCGGGACTTCGACGGCGTTCATTCCGCCGTAGATCGGGGCGATAAATGCGAGTTTTACTTTTGTTGACTTGAGCGTCGTTTCCATCGTCAGACCCGCTCCGGCGGAAAAACCCATCATTCCGATCCGTTTCATATCCACGTTCCATTCTTTGGAATTTTTTTCGATCAAAGCGTAGGCGGCTTCCGCGTCTGTAAGCTGATTGCTTAAATCCCAAGTCGGTCTTTTCGGCGGCGTTTTGTTGTCGCCCGAATTGTTGGCGGCATCGGCAAAACGCTGTTTCATTTGCAGATCGAAGTCGTCGAGTTTATCGGCGGTCGGCTGTAATCTGTATTTCAAAACGAACGCGTTGATGCCGTTTGCCGCGAGTGCTTCGGCGACTTCCCAGCCTTCGTTGCCCATCGAAAGCCACATAAATCCGCCTCCGGGAGCGACGATCACACTTGCACCTGTCGCTTTTTTCGGATCGGCAAGAAACGGAGTAAGTGTCGCGGTCGAAATATTTCGCGCCATCGGATCGCCCCATTGACGAAACCAAGATTCTTTCGCCGGCTGATCTTTCACGCCGCCCGTATTCAGTGGAATCGCTTTATCTTCCTTCGGCGCATCCATCGGATACATTTTTCCGTCTTGCGCAAACGCGTTTGTGCAGTTCAGCCAAACGAAACTCAGAACGATAAAACTCAAATAGATTTTCGATTTCAGCATCATAAATTTTTGATAGAAACTTTTTTTTAGGGATTCTATCACATAACTAAAAATAATAAAGTTGAAATTTATATATATTTTTTGTCCGAACATCAAGATTTGCTTTTCCGAAACCGAAACTGCAATTTAAATCCTTTTTGATGAATCAATTTACCGAAGATTTGAGGATTTAAACTAAAAAAAATGAGGTTCGGAACGTCAAACGAGTATTTTTTCAATCGACATTATCAATTCCCGCAGACGGAAAATGCTTTGCCGTCTCGGTTCTTGGCTAACTCGTAAGCCGCGCCGTCTGTCGGAAAGGGCGGATTTGATGCAAATAATCCGCCCTTTGTTAATGATTTTCGTCAATCACAGCATTATAGATTGAATCGGGGAATTCAAAACCAAAAGACGGACGAAGTTGCCGCTTCGCCCGTCTTTTTATTGGTTTTCGTTTTTATTTATTGAACGCAAACTTTGTATGCGCTGTTATAAATGCTCGTCGGCGTAAATGTCGTAAGTCCTTCAAAGCAAGTATTGCTCGTTGCATATCCGACGAAATCAGCACCGCTGTTACCGCTTGAAAGCGATAAATGAAGCTGCTGCGGTGAGGCGTATTGATCCCATTGCCCGATGTATTGACCTTGATAGGTCACGGTCATATCAGAGTTTAATTCAAAAATATGTGATTGCTGTGAACTCGGGAAAAGCTCGCATTCAAGAAACGAAGTCAAACCGCGTCCGGTGCAGCTCGTTTTCAAGACGGTTGCCGATGTTAGTTGATTGGTTGCATAAGCCGGTGTCGGGAAAACCGACGCGACATTATTTAACGCATTCGTTTCGTTCGTTGTCGTCGTCGAAGCGGTCGCTTTGATCTGAATGGTTTGCGAGGTGACGGGAAATGCGTAATTGAATGTGAAAGATTTTGTCTGCGTGATGCCTGATTTTGTAATGTTTCCGAGATTGCAGTTCAATTTTCTCGAAACCACCTGACAACCCGTGTTTACTCCCGAAAGTGTTCCCAAAATATATTTTTGCGGACTCGTATTCGTTTCAGGCAGATCGACAACGACCGTGACATTCGAGGCGGTCGAACCGCCGATGTTTTTCACCGTCACCGTGTAAAGATAAGGCGAACCGACCTGTGCTGAAACAGGTCCTGAAGCCGTGACATTCAGATTCGGCGGCTGTGCGGCAAAGACCGCGCTTGCGCCGATTATCAAAAACATTAACGTAAAAAGCGAAATGGTGCTTTTTGCAAAATAAAATTTCTTCATAGTTTTTCTCCTAAAATTCAAAATAAGCAAATAGTTTTTCAAGTGTTCGACAGTTTATTTTGTCGTGCGACTTTAGGAACGGCATGAAGAAATTTTTCTTGCAACCTTTTTTATTAATTTTATAAATACGTTATTTTAGAATGGTTTAAAAATATAATTTATTTTGGGCGGCAAAGTTTTTACGAAAATCCGTCTTAAAAAATGTTATGAACTTTCTACTTTTTCTCGGTGTTTCGCTTTTTTGTTTCGGCTGTGCGCTGGCAATTTACAGGCTTAATTTTATGTTGAAATCTTTGATCGCCGAGGGAAAGGTCGTCGATTACGAACAACACCCAACCGAGCGAAATTGTTATCATCCGGTGATCGAATATCTGACCGAGACGAATAAAAAAGTGGTTTTCAAATCTTCCGTTTCACAAAACAAAAAGCCTTATAAGATCGGCGAAAAGATTTCGGTTCGTTATCTGAAATCCGATCCGAAAAAAGCCGAAATCAATAAAAAATGGATTATTTGGTTTGAAGTTCCGATCTGTTTTTTATTCGCATTTATTTTAATTTGGCTCGGTGCGTTCTTATAATTTTCGATCTTTCGTTCTATTTTTCATAATTTCTCTTCGATTTTACAAAAAATTCATATACAAATCGGATGCAAATCAGTTAATATAGTGGCAGTTTTTAACAATTGGCACAATATATTGCGTTTGCATCGGATTTGCGTTTGAGTTCATCTAAAACTAAAACCAACAACCTAAGGAGGTGATTCCATTGATAACCGGCAGAGTTCTGCTTTTGAACTTTTCTTATGAACCGCTCGGCACGATCGGCGTGGCACGAGCAATATGTATGTGGTTTTCGGGTAAATTGACCATCGAAGAACACGACGGCAAAAACGTCCTTCGTTCGCCTTCGATGGAGATTCAAGTTCCGTCCGTCGTGCGTTTGCGAAACTATGTTCACGTCAAACGCCGCCGTCAGGAAACCACGATGAAACGTGCGCGAATTTACATTCGCGACCGTTATTGCTGTCAATATTGCGGCGAACACAAACACGCGAAAGATTTGACGCTCGACCATATTTTACCG
>DAITPE010000538.1:0-4061 GCA_036833775.1 Pyrinomonadaceae bacterium
TTTGTCGAACGAACAACAAACCGGAAGATATTCCATCTTCGGCGTAGATGTGGTCAGCGGAGAAACCAAAACTTTGTCACGCGAAAAATGGGAAAACTGTTTCCGTATGGATTGGACACGCGACGGCGACGGCTTGGTTTTTATCGGAACTCGCGCGGGCGAAGGTCTTTCCGTTTACCGCGATCAGGTTTATTACCTTTCGATCGCAGACGGCGAATCCAAACGAATTACGAGCGGCGGAAGTCTTTACGATCTGGATGCGATGACGATAACCGACGATAATTCGCTTATCGCCGTTTCGGTCAATCGTCTGTCGCAAATCTACAAAATCGAAACCGATAATTTGGCGGATTCCGAAGTTCGGCTGACGAACGGACAATATGACGGGCGCGGCGGAATCGTTTCCTTGCCCGACGGCAACATCGGCTATACCAGCCGCAACGGTGAAGGTGTCGGAATCTGGACAGTCAAAGCGGACGGCAGCGAAAATCGGCAAATCTTCAATGAATTTTATTTTGAACAGCTTCGCGCAACACCGGACGGAAGATATTTCGTTTTTGCCTCGAAACGAAACGGTTTCAGCCATCTTTTCCGAATAGATTCCGCAGGAGGAAATCTCAAACAGATCACTGACGGAAAAAGCAGCGAAGTCCAGTCGAGCATCTCGCCTGACAGCAAATGGATTTTTTATATTAATGATTCTTTCGACGGCGAAAAATGGAAAAAACAGCTTCGTAAAACTTCGATCGACGGCAGCGAAACGATCGATGTCGGCGAAGTTAAAGGCGACTTGCCTAATCTTTCGCCCGACGGCAAATCAATTTCGCTCATCGAAAACGACAAGATTAAAATCTATTCGGCGCAAAACGGCGAATTGCTGAAAACTCTCGATGTTCTCAAAGCCAGCCCTCTCTACACGGGCGTAAGCTGGATGCCCGACGGCAAATCTCTTGTTTATGCAGTAATTGATGATAAAGACGTTGCCAATCTCTGGCAACAGCCGCTCGACGGCAACGCACCGCGTCAACTTACAAAATTTACTAACGGCTCGATCTATTTTCACACTTTCGCAGACGATGGAAAAACGATTTTTCTTGCCCGCGGCGAACAAATCCGAAACGCGGTTTTGATCAAAAATTTTAAGTAAAACGATTTCTATCAAATTAAAGATTGGTCAATAACTTAAACGGCGATTATAGAATACGAAATTGAAATATCGAAATATTTTAACGATCAATGACCTTTTTATTTACAAATTAGCGTTTTTGAGAACAGAGGAGAAAATTTAGCAATGAAATTAGAAAATGCAGTATTTATTAAACGAGTGATCGCTGTGACGATCTTGTTCACGGTCGTCAACGCTTTCGCGCCGACCGCAACTTTGCCGTCGATATACGCGCAGACAAATGTAAAATCAACGACCAACAATATTGACAAAGGTGACTTTAAGGTCGGTTTTTCTCCCGCGACCAAAAAGCAATCGCCGAAAAAGGCGATGCCGAAGGAAATTTCCGATTCGCTCGTCGAAATCGCCGATTCGCTCAATGAAGTAATCGCTTTGCCCTATGACGTTTATCTGAATTTCGACGAATGCGGCGAGCCGAATGCTTTTTATAATTCGGAGGTTAAGGAAATTACGATGTGTTACGAATTTCTCGAAGAGTTTGATAATACATTCAAACAAATTTCCAAAAAACCCGCCGAGATCGACAATATGACCGAAGGCGCGATGGTCGTTTTCTTTTTTCACGAACTCGGACACTGTTTGATCGACGTTTGGGATCTGCCCGCGACCGGACGCGAAGAAGACGCGGTCGATCAGCTTGCAATGTTCATTTTGCTCGACGGCACGCCTGACGGTGAAGGAATGGTCTTGAGCGCGGCAACGTTTTTTGCCGTCGCCAGCGCGAACCGCGCCGATGAAGAACCTGCATTTTGGGACGAACATTCGCTCGACCAACAGCGATTTTACGATATGCTTTGCCTGACCTACGGCAGCAACCCGGCGAAAAACAAACACTTGCTCGGCAAAAACGGTTTACCGAATGAACGCGCCGAACGCTGTCCGGCAGAGTTCAGCAGAGTCAATAAATCGTGGCAAAAACTTCTGTTGCCGTATTTGAAATAAACTTATGAAACCAATTATTTGTGTGTTTTTATTGACGGCAATTTTCACAGTTTCGGCTTTCGCACAAAAAGCCAAGCCGAAAACCGCCGCTTTACCTGCCGGAATCACGAAATGGAAAGGTGAAGATTCGGACAAAATTTTGCAAAATGCCGCAATCAAAACACGCTTAAAAAACCTATTAGGTAAAAGAAATTACGCCGACTTTATGGAATCGTTTGAAACGCTGACACCGATCGAAAAGAACGGCAACATTCTTTTTGCCAGCGGCTGTCTGATTCACGCCTGCGGTCACGTCGAATCCGCCGTCGCAATCGATTTAACCAAAAATACGATTCACGCCGCAATTTTCAGAGAAGACGAAAAAACCAAATACTTCAACGAAAATGACGGCAAAACGCCTAAATCAATAAAAGTTTGGGCGAATCGTCTTGCAACAAAATGACAACTAAATCTTCACGCATTCGCCGCGTTTGATAAATTGCCCGCTTCCCTTTTCAACCAAACATTCACCGTTTTCGATGACGACGCGACCGCGTTAATTAAGCCAAAGCAAGATTATTTTCCGCAACAAAAATTGGAAGCAAAATGTCTTGTTTTTTTATGCCCAAATCCAACAATTCGCTGACAATATCCGAATCCGTGTTATTTTCTTCAATTAAAACTTTGCCGTTTTTTAGACGAAAGTGAAAAATCGTATATTTATTTTTTGATTCGCCGTCTTTACCCAACACAAATTTGAGCAAAAGATATTCGCCGCGCTCCGCGTCGCATATCGGTTGCCATTCATTGGTTGTATAACGAGGCTTGAAACTCGCGTATTTCAATATCAACGATTGTAAAATTTGATTATATTTTTTCATTTTATCCATTCGACAATTTCCTCCGTTTCGGGATTAAAAATAACCAATTTGATTTGCAAATCGCCAACCAAGAACTTGACTGATTCGCGCGAGAAGATTTTCGCTTGCTTTTCCACCGAAACAGCTAAAAAGATTTGTCGGCTCGGCTCGATTTGCCGCAAAAATGAGCGATAAACCTGATATTGCCCAAAGGCTTTCTCCAAATCGTCATACGCCGATCTGCTGCCGAACATTTTTATTTCGATGACGATTTTTTCGTTATCTTTTTGGGCTGCAATCGTCCTTTCGGCGGCAAGGTCGGCAAAAAGCGTTGCGTCTTCAAAATCAATCGTAAATGGGTCGTCTGTAATCGTCCAACCCTCTTTAATCAAAGCATTTTTGACTGCTTCGTGATGTTCATCAAGTCTTGGCATCGCTCAAATTATACAACATTTTCAACTCAAATCTTCACGCATTCGCCGCGCTTCACAAATTGCCCACTGCCTTTTTCAACCAAGCATTCGCCGTTTTCAATCACAACTCTGCCGCGAGATAAAACAGTTTCAACCTTACCCTTGATTTTCTTGCCTTCGTAGGCGCAGTAATCGACGTTCATATGTTGATTTTCCAAAGTAAAAACGTGTTCTTTTTCAGTGTCGAAAATCACGATGTCGGCATCCGAACCGACGGCGATCGTGCCTTTTTTCGGGAACATTCCGAACATTTTCGCCGCCGCCGTTGACGTTAATTCAACGAAACGATTTAACGAAATGTTATTTTCCAGAACGCCGCCGTTATAGATCAATTCCATTCGATATTCCACGCCCGGCGCGCCGTTTGGAATCAATGTGAAATCATCTTTTCCGAGTTCTTTCTGGTCTTTCATACAAAACGGGCAATGGTCGGTGGCGATGCATTGCAAATCGTCCATTTTCAAGCCTTTCCAAAGATCGGCGTGATTGTGTTTTTCGCGCAAAGGCGGTGTCATCACGTATTTCGCGCCTTCAAACGTTTCGCCGTAATCGTCGATCGATAAAAACAGATATTGCGGACAAGTTTCGGCAAACGCGGGAATTCCGCGATCACGCGCTTGG
>DAITPE010000539.1:0-4057 GCA_036833775.1 Pyrinomonadaceae bacterium
GTGTTCGTATGTTCGGTATTGTTCGGCAGATTCTGCTGATTTTGTCCGTGAACTTCACCTTTTTGATGCCCGAGTCCGTGTTCGAGTCCTTGTTGGGAAGCGTGTTCTGCGCCTTGATTGCCGTGATTTTGGTTTTGACGAGTCGGCGTTGTGTTTGCGCGGTTGTGATTCGGGTTTTTCGTCAACTGCTGATTAACTTGCCGAATCGCACCTTGATTTTGTCTTTGTCTCACGGGAAGTTTTACCGAAACCTTTACTCCCAAACCGGCTTCCAAGCCTTTGTTTGAAACTCCCAATTGAGCTGAAATGCCCGCGTTTGCGACAGGTTTCGGCATATAAAACTTCCTCCGAATAAAGTAGCGCAAGCGTCTCGCTTGCAGGATCGGATGCCTCCGGCTTCCGTTCTTTTATGAAAGCGGGACGCTTTCAAGACTGCAGGCGAGGACGCCTGCGTTACGAAAAACTTTAAGCCGCCGCTTTTTTGTTTGCTACTTGATGAAGCGACAAAAGCAAAGCGCGCGCACGAACCGTCGCGGGACGAAAAGCGTGCGGATCGTTTTCCAGAGCTTTGCGCAGATCCTCGATGCCTTGTTTGACTTCGCCTTTCAGCAAATAAAGTTCGCCGCGTCCGGCAAGCGCGTCAACGTTGGCGATATTAAAACGAAGCGCGGCGTCGTATTCGGCAAAAGCTTTTTCGACGTCGCCGAGCTTCCAATGAATCGCGCCGAGATGACAATGGAAAACGCTGTCGAACGGATCAGCCGCAACCAAACCCGCATAAATCAAACGCGCTTCTTCCAATTTGCCCGAATTCATCAATTGATAACCGCGCCGCGCGATCGCATAAAGTTGCTTGCGGTTTAAGCCGACGGCTTCGGAAATGGTAATCTCGCCGATGACGAGCTTTTCTTGGATTTCGTGTTTACGGTTATTTGTATTACTTTGATTTGCTAACATCTCTCTCTTTACTTCCTCTTTAAAAGTTAAATTGTGTGAAGCGCGTTTTGCGCCTCACACTTTCAAAAAAATCAGTTTAACTTACGCGTAAAGCGTACGGTTTCGCATTGCAAACATCGAATCGTCGAGTTTTGCGAGACGCGAAAGCAGATTGAACATCTGTCCGAGCGTTCGGAATGCGTCGCGCAATTGGTTTTGATGCCGAAAACGGTTGTAGTTTGCGAAATTATTTCGATCCGTGTTCGTATTTCCGCCGGACGTGTTTTCCGTGTTGCCGTTGTTGTAATACGGATTTGTGCCGAATTGATTCGGTCGCCACGTCGAATTCCAATCGCCGATCAGATCGGAAACGAAATTGTGGAGCAATTGGTTGAAATCGACGTTTCCCGCCCAGAGATCGTTGCCGCCGCCAGCCGCGAGATCGTTGCCGAGCTTGAACGAATCGCCTCCGTTGTTGCTGCCGATGATTTCTTTACCTTGAAACGACCAATCGTCCGTTTCTTTGCCCATTACGAAAACGTCGTTGCCGCCGAAGCTGTTGGCGTGTGCATAGCCGTCCTGCGTGACCGCGCCGACCTTACCTTTGCCTTGGTCGATGTCCGAAATCTGCACACGGTCGTTGCCGCTGATGATTTCGAGTCCGCTCGTCACCGTCATTCCGCCGTTGCCCCATGGTTTGGTCGAAACGTTAATTTTTGTTCCGTCGCCCAAAACGAAAGTCGAATTACGTTTGAAATCCCATTTGCCGCCGTCGCCTTCGTCAACGTGCGGATCGCCCCAAACTCTGGTCGATTTGCCGTCCGGTCCGGTAATTTTCCATTCGTGCTGTCCGGTCGCTTCGATCTTGTAACCGCCCGGAGTCGTGACAACGCCGTTTGAATCGGCTTTCAGACTTCCTTCGGGATGCGTCGAATCGAACGGCGACGGCGGAACACAACAGCCTCCCGCCGCGATCGAAGACGTATTTCCGTTAAACGAATTTCCGCCGAGCGTATCGAACAACTGCGAAAAATCGCTGAAAATGTCCGATAAAATGTCATTCACATCCTTGAAAGCCGTCGAACCCAAGCCGTCCAAAACATCATTCTGAATTCCGTTTGAATTAAAATTAAAAATATTTACGTTAATGTTGCTCATACCGAGTCTTCTCCTTCCGAAACGTTTTTTTTAGTTTGATACTACGTTTGATTTAGCGAACATTAGTTTGTTTGAAAGCTTTCTCAACAATTTTCTCGCCTGATGTAAAGATTATCGGCAGGCTTGTGTGAAAGTTTCCTGTGAAATGAAAAGTTTTTGCCGTTTATCAGAAAAGAATTCGTAAATGGAAGCAGAAATGCGTGTTTGAAGAAATGAAAACCGCCGCCGAAAGAAGAATTAATTAAATTAATAGAAAATTTATGCACTCACGGGAAAAATATCTCGGGACACGGGAAAAATATCTCGGAGTGCGGGAAAAATATCTCGGAGCATGGGGAAAATATCTCGGAGTGCGGGAAAAATATCTGGAAGTGCGGGAAAAGTTCCTGCGAGTGCGGGAAAAATATCTGGAAGTGCGGGAAAAGTTCCTGCAAGTGCAGAAACTTTTCCCTGAAATTGAAATTTATTAAACGAGCGCAAAGTTTTGAGTCCCGCCTTCAGGCGGCGATTGCTCGGGCAAAAGCCTTCTAAAGAAGGGACTCAAAACTAATTATTAAACTTGTATTTTCGTTTCTTTCTTTGCTTTTACAGGAAAAAATCTTCACTCGGAAAGCAGTCCGAGCATCGCTAAACGCTGGCGCAGACGGTTGACGGCTTTGGAATGCAGGCGCGAAATCCACGATTTGTTCACGCCCATCATTTTGGCGAGTTCGGTCGTCGAGATTTGTTTGAAATATAAAGCTTCGATGATGTCGCGTTCTTTGTCGGGCAATTCTTTGACGGTTGCGCGGACAAGATCGATCGTTTCGCGGAATTCGACCGAAACATTCGGAAGCTCGCGCGTGTCGGCAACATCGGGCGCGTTTTCTTCGCTGAGCGAAAGCAAATACGCCGGAATCAAAGAATCGACAAATTTTTCGACTGTCTGAATTTCGTCGTCAACCGTCGCCGTCGTCGTTTCCGTTTCATCGTCGGACGCGGTTTGCACCAAGTCGTTTAAAACCGCTTCGCGCCGCACCCAAGCATCGTTCGGCGTGCGCGTCAAAATTCCCATCTGCCGCAGACCGTCGAAAACCGCGCCTTTGATTCGGTAATGCGAAAACGTCACGAACGAAACCTTGCGGCGCGGATCGTAGCGGTCAGCCGCTTCGAGAAGTCCGACCATTCCGTAACTCGCAAGTTCTTCAAAATCGACATTCACGGGAAAACGGTTCAAAACCTGTTTGACGATCGAAAAAACATACGGACGATACCGCTCGACGAGTTCGTCACGGTCGAGAAATGCCTGCTGTGCGGCAAATTGATTTTCTTGATTCGGTTCAGCCACGATTAAATCTAAATTTACGGTAACTCATTTAAACCGCAAATTTCAAAATGCGAAAATAAAACATTTTATTTTTACACGCTTGTCGGTTAAATTTTGCTTCAAAAAAAATAGTCGGCAACAAATTTCGCATTTTTTAACATCAAAAAAAAGATTTTCCCCTTATAATAACCGAAAGATATAAATAATTTACAAGTCAGGCAGTTTGAATTTGGATTTTATGAAAGCGAAAAAATATCGCTTGGAAACGGTTTTGGACATTCGCCGCCGCGCTAAAGACGAAGCGGCAAAGATTGTCGCGCTTCGTTTTCAGCAGCTCGAAAAAGCCGAAGCAGAACTCGCGCAAAGGCGTTTGAACCTGCAAAACTGCTACGAAAAACAGAATCAGGCGCAGGCGAATATGGCGGAAGATTTGTCGAAAGGCATTCAGGCAAACGCCATCATCGCGCATCAAAATTATTTGAACGATCTGCGGAAATTGGAAATAGATTTGCAGAAAAGGGTTGATGAACAGATTCAAACAGTCGCGGCGGCGGAAAGAGAAGTGGAAAAAGCGCGTGAAAATCTAATCGAATCGGCAAAGGAATTGAAAGCGATCGAAGTGCATAAGGAAAATTGGAAAGTGACGGAAAGAACCGC
>DAITPE010000540.1:0-4030 GCA_036833775.1 Pyrinomonadaceae bacterium
CTGTTTGTTCATATATAAAATAAAAAATAAGTTCTAAATTTCGTGCTTGCAGACTTTAATTATAACAAAAAGGCGATGCTTTTCAGATTCTTCATAACATAAAAAACAAAACACGCGAACGATAATCGCAACTTTCAATTGCATATATTTATCCGTCCGCGTGTTTGTTTGAATTTGTAATCGTTCTATTTCAAACCATACTGCGTTTTCGACATAACTTTGTCGTTTTGAAAGACGATTATGATCGAAGCATAATTTTCGCCGTCCCATTTATATGTGGAATACGTCATTCCGCCGCCGGTTGTCGTGCTCACTTCGCTGCCTTCGTCGCCGAGAATATCGACGACCTCGGATTTTTTCATCCCGACCTTAAGTTGTTCAAACTTTGCTTTGGTCAAACCCGAGTTTGCTTCGGTCGGTTTGGTGCTTGTATTGGTTGAAACAGGCGTTGGAGGCGGTTCGCTCGTATTTCTTCCCTGTTTTAATTCGTCGAGCTTGGGACACGCACAACCTAAAACGACTAAAAGCAAAATCGCAAAACTAAAATTAAAAGAATTCTTCATTGTCTCTCCGGCAATTTTTTTGATTGAACATTACACCAAATCAATTTGCCCTGTCAAAACACTTTTCTTTTTTCATAAAGATACTTTCGTCCATTTTCGTATTGATCTTAATATCTTCGACCAATACTTCCATCATTCCTTCACGTTCGATATAAAAAGGAAGCATCAAATTATCGACTTTGCGATAATCGCCGAAAGACATACCGAAATATGTTCCGACATAACTGACCAAGAACTTCGTTTCGACATCAAAACCGAGCGCGATCGTAAATCCTTCCGAAGTTTTGCCTTCGAGAATATGCGTTTTTCTGCCCAAACGATCGAAAATACCTTGATATTTCAACGAACGGAATCCATTTTGATCGAGAACATTGTATAAAAATTGGAAAATATCTACCTTATCGACCTTTTCCGTAAAAGGAATTTCCGAAGATGAACCAAAAGCCGTTTGAACTGTCGCAGTTTTCCCGTCATACAACGAACGCACTTCGCCGATGATGTCCGATGTCAGAATTTCCACTAATCGATTGGGACGTTCGCGGTAAATTGAATATGTAAATTCGCTTTTCGAACCTTTGATACCAAGTGTCGCATTTCCTTTCAAACTATAATTCTGAATTTTACCGAACGCTTCAGAACCGCCGATCGCTTTCGCAAAATCAGCAAAGACCAGCAGAGATTTTTCATCTTTCGTTTCAGTTTCCGGCTTAGCTGCGGGCGGCGGCGGCGGCGGAATTTTAACTTGGACACTCGCCAAAGTTTTCGGTGTCGGTTTAGGTGCAGGCGGAGGCGGCGGAGGCGGCGGCGAATTTCGATTAATCGTGTCACTCAAAACCGGCGTTGGAGCCGAAATTATTCCAAGCGTTTCATTTTTCTTCGGCAGAACCTTATTTTCCTTGATCAACTGTAATGCCGTTTCCAACTGATTATCCTTTCCGCTCAAAAGCGTCTTTCGATCCAATGAAACCGTGATGTTCGGCTCGACACCTTTTCCTTCGAGAAACGTTCCCTTGACGGTTTTATAATTTGCGATCGGATAAATTAAATATGCACCGGTCGCAAGCTCGATCGAAACTGCCGGAAGTGCTTCGCCCGCCGTTCTTTCACCGATCACGATCGCGCGATCGTTTTCCTGAACGGCTGCCGAAAAAACTTCAGCCGCCGAAACGGTTTGACTATCAACGAGAAAGACCAATTTTCCTTTGTAATTTTTCGCTTTTGATTTTGCGATCAATCTTTCGCTGCCGACATTGTAAATTGAAGTTCCGAGATCGATCTCGCTTTCGGTCAACATTCCGCCGAGTCCGATCAAAGTCCCGATAACACCGCCTAAATTTCCGCGCAGATCAACAATAACGGCTTTTTTATCTTTGAATTTAGTCAACGAATCGCAAAATTTCTCGATCACAGGAAGCGCGAAAAGATTAAAACGAATGTAGCCGACTTCATCATTCAGCGATTCGGTTTCAAATCTGAAATGCTGTGCAGGAAAGTTTTTGCCGAGCGAGATCGTTTCGCCGCTCATTCTTTCACGTTTGATCTTGAATTCTCTTAATTGATCTTTCTCATCACGAACCGTCAACGCGACATACCTTTCATCGTCGCCGTTTAAAAACCAATTGACGATCTGCAAAGGCAAATGTTTGCGGTAATTGCGCGCATCGGTCGAATAAAGCGCGATCCGGCGGAATAGGTCTTCGAGCGCAACATCGTTGATTTTTTCGATAATATATCCTGTTTTCAAACCTGCATATTCACCCGCCGAATCCTTTTCAACTCTGGTGATTACGGTTTTATCATCGATCAAACGCAAATCGACGCCCAACCCGTAACGCGACGGAAGAAAATCTTCGATCTTAAATTCTTCATCTTCTTCGCTTTCATCCGTTTCATCTTCGGGCAAATTATTTTTGTTTTTATCGGCGAGCTTTCTCTCTTTTTCTTTGAATTCTTCCTTTGCTTTTTTGATCGTCGTATAAACTTCGGGCGGAATGATCGCAAAATGAGAGCGATTCAGACGATTGATCATTTCCTGCAACAAACTGTGAAGTTGGGCATCGGTCGTGGTTTTCAAAACGCGCGGCTGATATTCGTTTTTGATCGTATTCCAATTCAAACCGCTAAATGTTTTATCGAAATAATATCGATCGATCGTTTGCCAAACTTGATTAAAGGCTTCGAGACGGCGTTTTTGTTCGGCATTGAGATTTGCAGGTTCGGAAGTTGCGGCGGCAACGACACTTCCGCGAATCGTTTTAATTCGTGTTTTCGGCGGAGTTTTTTGTGCGGAAACAACTTTGTTTGAGACGAAGACGAAAATGAAAATTGCAAGGTAAACTAAAATCTTTTTATTCATTTTTCAAAATCACGACGGATTAAAGAATACGAAACGGGAAGCTCCGTCAATCTTGTTTCCCGTTTCGTTTTAATGATTTAGAAATTACAAACCTTTTTCGGCTATAAATTTCACTAAATCGCGAACGCGGCAGGAATAACCCCATTCGTTGTCATACCACGACAAAATTTTAATACAAGTTCCGTCGATGACTTTCGTATTTTCAGCGTCAACGATCGAAGAATTCGGATTTCCGCGAAAATCGATCGAGACGAGCGGTTCTTCGGAAACTGCGAGAATTCCTTTCATTGCACCGTTTGCGGCTTCTTTCAAAGCGGCGTTCACTTCTTCGACCGAGGTCGATTTTTCAACGTTCATCGTGACATCGACGAGCGAAACATTCGGTGTCGGCACACGAACCGAAATGCCGTCGAATTTGCCTTTCAAGTCGGGAATGACGAGCGCAACGGCTTTCGCCGCTCCGGTCGAAGTCGGGATCATTGAAAGCGCGGCAGCACGGGCGCGGCGCAAATCTTTATGCGGAAGATCGAGCAATTGCTGATCGTTCGTGTAGCTGTGAATCGTGTTCATCAAAGCATTGACAATGCCGAATTTTTCGTGAATCACTTTTGCAACGGGCGCAAGGCAATTTGTCGTGCAGGAAGCATTTGAAATTATTTTATGCGCCGCTGCATCATACATTTCATCATTTACGCCAAGCACGACCGTCACGTCTTCGCCCTTTGCAGGCGCGGAAATGATGACTTTTTTCACCGAACCGCGCAGATGTTTGCCTGCGTCTTCGGCTTTCGTAAAACGTCCCGTAGATTCGATCACGATCTCTGCGCCGACCGATTCCCAATCGATCGCCGCCGGGTCTTTTTCACTGAAAACTTTGAAACTGTCGTTATCGACCTTGATCATATCGCCGTCAGCCGAAATATCGTTATGGAGATTTCCCATAATCGAGTCGTATTTGAGCAAATGCGCGAGCGTTTTCGTGTCGGTCAAATCATTAACTGCCACAAAATCAATATCCGAATCGCCGAGACAAGTTCTTAAAACATTTCTTCCGATACGTCCGAAACCATTTATACCTACTTTAATTCCCATTTTAATAAGTTCCTCCAAA
>DAITPE010000541.1:0-4025 GCA_036833775.1 Pyrinomonadaceae bacterium
CGCCGCACCGTATTTGACCAATTTCAAATTGCGGTCGGCATATTCACGGTTTAATTCCTGAAACTTTTCGATCTCCGATTCTTCCTGCGCGTAAGCGCGAATTACGCGAACGCCGTTCAGATTTTCCTGTGCGCGCGCCGTGATTCCCGAAAAATATTCCTGAATTTTTTCAAAACGAATATGAATCTGATTGCCGAGATATTTGACCGTCAAAGAAACGAGCGGCATCGGGATCAGCATCAAAAGCGTGAGCTTGACCGAAATATTGAGCATAATCGGCAAAACGATGAGCAACGCAAAAATCGCCTGAAACGAATAGAGAATCATCGGTCCGACGATTTGCCGAACTGCGCCGAGATCGTTTGTCGCGCGCGCCATCAGGTCACCGACGCGGTTATCTTGAAAATATTCGAGCGGCTGATCGACGAGCGCGGCGTAAAAATCCTGCCGCATATCGTATTCGATGTGCCGCGAAGTATTGATCAAAAGCCGTCTTTGCCAGAACAGACAGAATCCGCTAATTAAACTAACGACAAGAATTACGCCGACGTGAACGCTGACTTTCCAGAGCGTCAAATTCTTATTGAAAAGACTGATCTTAATGTCGTCAACCGTGTTTCCGACGAGATAAGGCACATAAAGCCCGAACAGCATTCCGAAAAAAATGAACACGATTCCGCCGATGATATTCCATTTGTAAGGACCGAAATAACGGGCAAATTTTTTGATTTCTTCCATAAAACTTAAGATAGTAGAGAGTAGCAAGTGTTTTTGCTCGCTACTCGCTACTCTCTACTCGCCACTCTAAACTTTCGAATAACTCGAAATCGCCGTTGCAAGCAATTTTCCCTGTTCGTTGAAAACGTCAGCCGAAACGGTCAAAAGACGTTTTCCGGCGCGGACAATTTTTGCGGTGCAGGAAAACGCGCCTTCGAGATGCGGGCGCAGATAATGAACCGTTAGATCGACGGTCGAAGCTTTTTCGTCTTTTTCCAAACAAGTTATCACCGCAAAAGCCATCGCCGTATCGATCAAAGTCGCGGTCACACCGCCGTGCAAAAGTCCGTGCGGCTGGCGAAGCTCGTCGCGCATTTCGATTTGAATCGTCGCCTCTTCGTGTTTCATTTCGATCAGCTTCATTCCAATCATTTTTGCGAATAAATTATTGTGCAAAACTTCCGCCGCTTTTTGTTTTTGCGCTTCGGTTATTTCTTTTTTCTTACTCATTATTTATTCAAAATCTTACGAAATTCTTCTGCCGAAACTTTTTTGAAATCTTTCGGAACGGTAAAAAGATTTTCATCCGTCTGCGTCTTGAAATTTCTCAATTCAAACGTAAAATGCGAAGTTTTCTGCTCGCCATTGATGCCGTAAAACTCTTGTTTGACGGGAATTTTCAGGGATTCGTCAACATATATCAAAACTTCCGAAACTTCTTTTCCGTCGAGCAAAACGCGGTATTTCGTTTGATTTTCGATTGTTTCGAGTTTTTCAAATTTCGCTCCCGTTTTTTCGTTCAGCCATTCGTTCGTCAAAAAATCCGTCGTTTCGTCTAAAACGGCGTTTGTCTGCGTCGGCGCATTTTCCGTGTAGATTTTTTGTTTCGGCAAAAGCGTGTAAAGTTTATCGGTCTGCAAAAAAATCACTTCGTTTTCCGCGCCGAAATTGTAATCAACGCGCCGATTTGCACCGTTTCGCGCTTTGAAAATCCGTCGTTCGGTTTCGTTGGCAATCGTTACGAATTCGGCTTGAAAAACTTCCGGTTCTTTCGTCAAAAAGGGAATTTCGCTTTTTATCTCGTCAAAATTTTCGGGAGTTGGAGTCGGTGTTGTGCGGTTGCCGCTTTGCCAAAAACGGCAAGCCGAAGCCGCCGACATTATCAGCACGAAAACAGCAAATTTTTTGATGAAGCCGGAAGAAAGCATCTGCGAAAATTTAATTTTAACATACGCGAAAAAAAACGGTAGAATACAGTTATTTTCTCGTTTATGAATTTGTTTATTTTACAAATCACTTATATTTTTTCGGCAATTTTACTTCTTCCGGCAATGCCTTTTTTGTTTTTGCAAGGTCAATATATTCGCCGTAAGGTCGGTGTTTTGCCCGACGCGCAAGGCGAGCGAAACGGCAAAACAGGGAATTTCGACGAAAGCGTAAAAATGCTCGTGATCGGCGAATCGACCGTTGCAGGTTTGGGCGCAAGAACGCACGAAACTGCGCTTGCCGGACAATTTGCCAAATTTTTAAGCGAAAAGCTCGGCAAAACGATCGAGTGGCACGTCATCGGCAAAAACGGCGTGACAGCGCAGCGCACGATCGAATTGCTCGTGCCGCAAATTCCCGAAGGCGAAAAATACGATTACATTATGCTCGGCGTTGGCGGAAACGACGTTTTAAAGCTCAGCAGTCCGCGAAAATGGCGACGCGATGCGACACGTTTGATCGAAATTATGCGCGAAAAATATCCCGATTCGGTGATTTTTATGACGAATGCGCCTGCCGTGCATCTTTCGCCGGTTTTGCCGCAGCCGATCAAATTTATTCTGGGAAATCTTTCGTCAATGCACGATAAAAACAGCCGCGAATTTTTGCCGAAGATAAAAAACGTCTTTTATTTTCATCGTCCCGACGAAGTTACCGAAGGCTTTTTCGCCGACGGACTTCATCCTTCGGAACAAGGCTACACCGATTGGTCGAAACGGATGATCGAATTTTTCGAGCAGAAATATAATTTTTGAAATTAACAAATGGAAAATCTGGAAAACCTCATCAAATCACACCGCGAATGGCTTTTGATAAATTCGACAGGGAAAAGTTTTCCGCTCAAAAACGACGAGATCGAAATTGAAAATTTTCCGCACAAAACACTTTTCAGTTTTCTTGACGATAAAGGTTTTCAAACTTGGCGAATCGTCGAATTTCAAACGAAAGCGGACGAAATAATTCTGCATTTATCGCGCAATTTTGAAAAAGAAAAGTCGAAAATCAGACTCGTTCCGCGAAGTTTGGCAAAGGATTTAGGCGATTCGGTCGAGCTTGCGCGATTGGAAAAAGCCAACAAAATCGCCGAAATCATCAAAGAAACTTTTCCGAAAGTAAAGCTTGTCCGTGTCGAATTGAATAAAGAAAACGGACGTTTCGCGCAAATTATTTTTGAAAATCTTTCGGGCAAACAAACCGCCGTTTTGGCTGACGTTTCCGAAAATTTAACGCCCGAAATTTTGCTTTCGACGGCGATTTTATGGCAGACAAAACTTGCCGCGAGAAAGAAAAATCCGATCGAAAATATTTGGATTCTGGCAGAAAAGAAACAAGCGAAAAATTTGCAGAAACTTCACGCGCTTTTACGTGAAAATTGGCAGAAACGAATTTCGATTAAGCAAATTTCGTTTGTAAAAGAAGAAAATAAGGAAGCGATTATTGATTTAGCAACTTTAGAAATCTCGCAACTTTGGCGTAAGAAAAAGAGGGAAATAAAGCAGTTTTCACAAACCGAAATCAGCACGACAACTCAGAAAATCATTGAATTTTCGCCGAACGAGATCGATGTCGTTTTTTCAAAAAACGGCGAAACTCTGCGTTTTAACGGTTTGCCTTTTGCGCGTGTGCGGAAGGTTTTCGGCAAAGAACAAATTTGGCTCGGAATTGAAAAAGAACGACGGATTTTATCTGAAAATATTTTCCGCGAATCGCGCAAATCGATCGAAAATTTGCAGGAAATCCGATGTTTCGATTCACAAAATAAACGTCACGAAATTTACCGGAATTTGCCCGAAGCGTGGCTCGAATCGGTTTTGCGGCGCAATATTCATCTGCTCGATGCAAACTTGATTCTTTCGCCTGTTTATCACCAATTTCGCGCCGAACGCGACAAGATCGATCTGCTCGGACTTCGCAAAGACGGACGACTTGTAATTATCGAACTCAAAGTTTCGCCCGACCGCGAAGTGATTTTTCAAGCGATCGATTATTGGCGCAAGATCGAAAACGAGCGCCGCGCCGGAAATCTCGCAAAAGCCGAACTT